>JAKAHI010000301.1 GCA_021815065.1 bacterium
ATAGATCAGGCATGTCTTGTTGGCGATGGAAAGAAGTACATCGCTGCACTCATCGTGCCGGACTTTAAAGAGCTGAAGATGTTCGCAAAGGATAACGGCATACACACGGCAAATGATAAAGAGCTGATGGAACATCCCAAAGTCCGGGAAATTATAAAAAAACAGGTGGATGCGCTCAATGAAGATTTGGCCCGCTATGAACAGATAAAATACTATACTGCTATCGATACCCCTTTTACCGTGGAAACGGGAGAGTTGACACCGACGCTGAAGTTAAAACGCCGCATAATAAATGAGAAGTATAAAGACATGATCGAATCCATGTTCAACAAGCAACAAGAAGCGCGGGACTAAGAAGGGCCGGGTGTGCGCGCTCACCGGCGCGCATGTTTCACTTCATCGAACACAGAGAGTATTTTTGGAGATGTAACCCTGGGATCCATGCTGAATCCGGGATCGAGCTTCAGGATCTCCATGAACTCACCTTTTGCAGCCACGATCTCGTCCATGGCTATATAATCAAATGCCTTATATTCATGCAGGGTAATCAGGTCTTTTCTTACAATCTTGTCCGCAGGTACTTTTAGCGAGATCCCGACAAGCTTATCGATGGAAGACGTGTAGTCCCCCCAGTCATAGAGCGCAACAGCATCATGCAGGTCTTTGCTGTAGAGTAACGTATTTATTTTTTCTTTCTTCACCAGGGGCAATGTCTGTTTTACCTGCCGTGCCCTTTCAACCATGAGGGGAAGAATGATTATCATTCCCGGCCTTATGTCGCCAAGCGTTTTAAGCCTGTTATAATCCTTGAGGAACACGGCATCCTTCTCATCCCCGAGGTATTTGGCTGCAATTTTGTCGAGGGTATCACCGCGTTTTACCCGGTAAAACAACGCAAAGGGAATTTTCACGACGGTTCCTTGTTTCAACACTTTCCCCGCATCCATACCATTGAGTATGGCAAGAGCACCGGCCTTTTGCGGATCTTTGAGGTATTGTGTTGCAAGATTTTTGAACGTTTCCCGTTTTCTTAACCTGAAGACGGTAACAAACGGAATAAGAATAGTTCTTCCCGTTTTAAGAGATTTGTGGGGATCGAGATGGTTGAGCATAATGATATACAGGTCTTTTTTTTCGTCCCCGTAGTAATACCGTGCAATAGCAGGCAGGGTGTCTCCCGATCTCACCCTGTAGCGTAGAACCGATGCAAATGAAGGAGAAACGCTCAGCAAAACAATCAGAATACACATGATTTTCTTCACTTTTTTTCTCTTTTCTTTCTGAGGACTGCCTTTATGAAAACTATCCTGTTGTTTGAAACCTCGACTTCCCTGTTCACCGATCGATAATAGGGGTTCTTCAGCATTACCCGGTGTTTTCCCGCAGAAACCGGAAACCGTCTATTGGTCGGCGTGAGTCCCACCCTCTCTCCATCAATGTAAATTTCGGCCCACGGTAATGCGACGACCCGGATATAACCTGTCTCTGATACTTTCTGTACGGAAACAGCATGCATCGTCGTTCTGGAAACCGTTGCCGGTGAAACGGGTTGTGCAGGCATGGACGCTTCCCCGCTTGCCCGTGAAGACGGAATGATACTTTGAGATTGAGACCTTGCGGCATGTTGCATGGTGATCGCTGTATTGGTTAAAGATGCCGCAGCAGATGATGCTGACATTGCCGTACCGGACAGGGGCAGCACTGCCCGTGAAGGCAGGGAAACAGCGTTTTCATGCACCGGTTGAACCGGTTTTTTGAACACAGAATTCTTTTTCTGTCCGCTTTCACCGGCAGCCAATCCCTGTCCGGCAGTATGCGGGTGCCCTCTCAGAAACACATACACCGCACTTCCCGCAAACATAATGATAATAATAACCACTGCCACAGCCCTCGCCGTTATCCTGACCGGTTTTTTCTTTTCCTGATCCTGCCTGACTACAGTCTTTGCTGCTGCCTGCTGAAACAACTTCTTGTCCTCGATAAAAGCCCTGAGGACCATGGAGTAATCTTTGCCTTTGTTCTTTTTTTGCGCCAGATCAACCAGGTAGGTCATCAACTTTTTGGTTGACGGTCTTTTCCCGGGTTTTATTTTGAGACACCGGTTTATCATCCTTCTGAGCCCCCACGGTACCGTTTGTCCGAATTGATCGGTTTGAGGAGACCTCTTGCCCTTCCGTATGTTCTCAATCACGGTGGATTTACCAATCGCGGCAAATGCCTTTTTGCCGGAAAATATTTCATAGAGTACGCACCCGAACGACCAGATGTCCGATGATGGATCCGCGGGTTTCCCATCGGTTTGTTCAGGGGACATATATGCAGGTGTACCCATGGAAAAGCCTGCCCTTGTCAGCCCCTTGCCCCCCAACTCCTCCTCTATATGGGCTATCCCGAAATCCACAAGCTTTACCTTGCCATCCTGGGAGACAAGGATGTTCGACGGCTTCAGGTCCCTGTGCACAATCCCATGTTCGTGCGCATACCCGAGCGCCCTCGCAATATGCGAGGCAATGATAAGCCCGATATTCAGAGGGAGCGGACCCGCTTTTTCGATGACCCGTGCAAGGTCTGCGCCGTCCAGATATTCCATGGCAATATAGTATGAACCTTTTTTATACCAAAACTCTATGATGGTGATGATGTTCTCGTGCTGGAGTCTGGCAACAGCCTTTGCTTCCTGTTCGAAACGGGCAACGATCTCTTTGTCTTCTTTGAATGCGGATTTGAGTTCTTTGACAACCACAACACGATCCAGACTCGTCTGGCGTGCCTTATAAATAACCGCCATTCCACCGGAAGCTATTTGTTCTATAATCTCAAAATTTCCGATGCTCGT
>JAKAHI010000302.1 GCA_021815065.1 bacterium
TACCGAGGACCACTTTGTCGGGACGGACGGCTCGTGGAGTACCCTGCGTGCTGCAGGCACGTTTCTGTGGGCCCTCGGAAAGGCGGTAAGCTTTTCCGAATATTTCGTTCTGTATGACAGGCTCGACAGGAAAGACAACTATACGACACGAAACGAAGCGAGTCTCACATCGGCGCTGGCAGGGAACCTGGCCCTCAAGGTATCAAATATCATCGAATATAACCGCACTCCGCCGCCCGGGATCTACAGGATGGATATATTCTGGGTCATCGGCCTCCAATACACCTTTTAACCCGAAAAATGCAATAAGGAAGTTTACTTATTCGCTCAATCCCGCGATCCACCTGATATCTATACATTTCCATATAGAAACGAGATTTAAGTCCTCTGTATGTTTATATGCCATTACCCGGTATGGTTTCCTCATCGGATTTTCGAAGAATACCTTTATCTGACGCGGGATTATCGCTCATTGCATAAACCTCCTTATTTTGCAAATGCATTTTTCGGGTTAACCCGAAGAAAGCGTTTGAAAAATAGGGCTGGATAAACAGGCACGCTTGTCTCTTGCTTGTTTCGGATCAAAAAAACTCCGGCTTAGGCCGGTTATCCGGCATCCCCGGTAATGCTGATCCTGCCGTATTCTCCGTCATAACCGGGTGTAATCGTTACCTTGCTGTTCCTGACCTTCAGGATCCCGGTCAGAACGTTCTCCGGCAGCATGTCCCGCAGCTCCGCTGCAGGCATATTCTGCAAGATGTCGAGCTCGGGTATGCCTTTGTCTATCACAACCCCGGTATATAACCTGTTTACCCCGACTGTGTTGACGCCGGTCCCAAGTATGTCCGCTATGATCTCTTTGAGCGGGATAAGGTGACGAAAAGGTATTGCATTGTCCGGCACGACCCCGTCTTTTCTCGTTGCAAGACTGTCGACACGGTTCAAAACACCGATGGTCAGGGGCTTGCCGCAGACCGGGCATATCCCGTCATGCCGGCGGGACTGTTCCGGAGAAAAACTGACCTTGCAGTTGCGGTGCCCGTCGAAGTGATACTTGCCCTCTTCGGGAAAAAACTCTACGGTATACAGAAACCGTTTCTTGTCCTTGGAGAGTATTGCCGAGACTATGTCCATATAGGACATCGTGCAATCGAACACATTCGCCTCCCTGCCGAGTTTCTCCGGAGAATGTGCGTCGGAGTTCGAGATGAGTGTGATCCCGTCAAGTGCCTTAACACGCCAGTTCATGGGCGGGTCCGATGAAAGTCCGGTTTCGATAGCGTGTATGTGACGTGCCTGGTCTTCGAAGCATTCTTCGATCGAATCAAAGCCGGATTTCGACCCGAAAACAGAGTACCACGGTGTCCATGCGTGTGCGGGAATGACCATGCACGATGAAGACGCATCCATGACCAGTTTGACAAGGTCTTTTGCACTGAACCCGAATATGGGCCTGCCGTCGTAATCGAGCCTGCCGAGCCTTGAAAGCGCCAGGGAAATCTTGTCGACTGCCTCGAACGAAGGGGCCGTGAGTACGTTGTGGATGCGCCGGGTCTTGCCTTTGGCGGAGTAGATATTGCTGATCTCCGACGTCAGCATGAAGCGGACACCCCGGTCCGGACCTTTGAGCGCGAAAAGCCCGTCTTCCGCAGGCACCAGTTTTTGTTTCAGCTCTTTGCCGTATGCAGGGTGGGTGAAGTCTCCTGTGCCCACAAGGTTGATGCCCTTACGGTGCGCCCACAGGGCAATGCTATCGACATCCATGTCTTTGCTCGTCGCCCTGCTATACTTGGAGTGAACGTGCAGGTCCGCAATGATTTTCATGAGACCCTTATGTTGATCCGCTCCCCGCACGTGCCGCAGCGGTTGTCCTTCAAACCTCTGATCCTGACGGTGTAGCCAATCCTTTCGATGAGAAGGCTCTTGCATTTCGGACAGTAGGTGCTGTCCGTTTTACTGTCTATGACATTGCCCACGTACACATAGTTGAGCTTCCTGCTTGCATAGGCGTATGCGAATTCGAGCACCTCCACCGGCGTCGGAGGAGCATCGAGCTTATAGCTCGGGAAATAGCGCGAGAAATGGAGAATCGTATCTTTGCCGAGAGAGGCAACATAATCGACAAGCCTTTTTATCTGGTCCTCGGATGTGTTGTATCCCGTGACCAGCAGGTTTGTCAGCTCGACGTGCACGCCCTTTTTCAGGGCATATTCTATGGTGTGTTTTACCGGTTCAAGCCTGCCCTTGCACAGCCTCTTGTAAAAATCATCGTCCATCGACTTGAGGTCAATATTCATCGCATCGATGAGGGGAATGATGTCCTCAAGCGGCTGCGGATTGACGAACCCGTTCGAGACAAGCACATTCATCATACCCTTTTCGCGGAAGAATTTTGCAGTGTCCTCCACGAACTCGAACCAGATGAACGGCTCGTTGTAGGTATAGGCAATGCCGAGGGAATCCGTCTGTTTTGCCTGCTCATAGAGATACTCTTTTGTCGTTTCGTGCGTGGGCGCCTGACCCTCGACAAGCTCCCAGTTCTGACAGAACATGCAGTTGAAGCTGCATCCGATGGTGCCGACCGAGAGGATGGATGAGCCGGGATAGAAGTGGTACAAAGGTTTTTTTTCTATGGGATCGAGGTTCATGGCACTGATCGTGTTGTAGGTCTCTGCGATGAGCACGCCGTCCTTGTTGCTCCGTATACCGCAGACACCCCTGTGCCCGTCTGCTATCAGGCAGTTATACGGACACAGCCCGCACCGCACCCTGCCGTCCCTTTCACTGGTCGAGTATTTTGCAGGTATCTTCATGTTCCACCCCCTCTGCTTT
>JAKAHI010000303.1 GCA_021815065.1 bacterium
CTCCGTGCGCACAAGGTCAAACACCTTCAATATAAAATATATAAAAAGTGCTGAGGATGCTGCTTTTCCAAGCCCGATGGTAAGTTGATCGAATTCAGCATGATCAAAATCTTGTACCTGATTTGCAAAAAACCTGTGCGACAGTGTGCTTTCGACGATAACCATTGAGATACCCGCAAAGATGGCCGAGAGCAGGAAAAAAATCGGGAGCAAAGGCGAGTACCATAGCGGATAGAGTTTCGCCCGTGCAGCAAGGTACAATGCACCCAGTGCCGATTGGTGCCCGGCAGCTATGATGACACCGAAGATGGTAGCCCATACCGTCAATTTACTGAAAAAGTCCTTCCATTTTTTCAGATCGAGCCATTCAAAAAGCACCAGACTGAATTCAACGACGGATATGTTGATATAGAGGAAAAAATGCCATCCTATCAAGAACAGGATCGAGGTGAACCCCCATGACCACACGAGGAGATACGGGATACGGTAATACCGGCCGAGATCGAACATCAAGGCAATCACTGCAAAAATGTAACCGAGAAGACTCGAGAGAATGGCAGGGCGGACAAACGGGTGATACTTTTCCATACCAAACAGATGGACTGCCGTGCCAAGGGTAAGCCCCGGAGCTGCCAGAGCAATACCCACGAGGATATCGAATCCTATCCAAAGCCCCCACGGGTAATTATCCGAAAGATTTGTTGACGGCCCGAGCCCATAGATGATCCTATAGACCATAATGGGAACCGACACACAGAGGATCAGAGCAGCTATAAGGTTCGGCAGGGTAAGGTTGCTCTTCAGGTATTCCTTCGGCGTCATCCCCAGCAGTATTTTATTCTTAAACCATGAATTTGTATTTTCCATACTTCATCCTTCCTTTTTTGTAATCTCTGCTTTTTTCCCGCCGTCCGAAGGTCCTCCGGCGTGTTTGTCGTTTCTGTGTTCGCGAAGTTTCGATACTGCGTAATATGCTCCAAAAACAAGGGGCCAGGCGCTCACCATTTCGAATATCTTTACTCCTAACAGATACCCTTTCGTAAGATCAGGAACGGGTGTTGTACCGACATTCGTCCGAAGACCTATTTGATTGAAGTCTACCGGTGAAAGATACAGCCAGCTTGTTCCTCCAACCTCCTGCTCCCCATAAATATGGTTTATGTATCTGCCGGGGTTGCTGTCTATCCTCCGGCGGGCTGTTTTGATCAATTCGCTCCTGCTGCCGAATATGAGAGCACCGGCAGGACAGTTCTCCACACACGCAGGCATCCGTCCATCCACGACCCTGTCGTAGCACATGGTACATTTGGTAATCTGCGGGTGAAAAGCAGAAAAGTATTCATACGCGGGAATACCAAAGGGGCATGAGACCATACAGTACCTGCATCCTATACACACATTGGGATTATAGATCACGGGTCCTTCGGGCGTTTTTCTGAAGGCGTCTACAAAACAGGCGTTGAGGCATGCCGGATCAACGCAGTGCATGCATTGTTTCTTTACATAGACAGGATCACGATCTTTTTTCTCGAATCGGTTGACGACGGTGAAGTTACCGGCATGGGTCCTTCTCACGTCATTGAAAACAGAATTTTTTTCATTAACCGATGCTTCAAACTTTTCTACAGGCTGATTTGGGTTTTTATTCCAGCTGTTGCAAGCCCATTCGCACCTGCGGCACCCGATACAAAAAGTCGTGTCGACCAATATACCGTACGGTTCACCGTTCGCCTGTGATTGCTTTTTTCTCTCTTCCCATATCTTCCAGTCTCTTTCGTTTGCCGTGTTGTCCGTGAAGAATTTTGAAAAATCTTTTTTATCTGCTGCGCGTGCAATACTGCTGCCGCCGAGCAAGGTAACACCGGCAATCGCTGCAGTGCGTTTTAAGAACTCTCTTCTATCGATACCCATATTCAGCCTCCATCATTGCATAGGTCGTTAATACTTTCTTCTCGGGGTACTTACAAAGTAATAGAACACTATGAATACAAACATAGTCAGAATAGCTATGAGGTATTCATAACCTATCGGTGTAAACAATTGTTTTAAGATATACATTTTTGTCTCCTTATTTCGCTTGATCGGTTTTCACAAACGCATGACAGTCCGCGCAAGCCTTAGGTTTTTTGAGTTCCATTTGCGTGTGGCACTGGATGCACATCTCGTGGTAAGCGGCAAGAAGACGCGGACGGTTTAAAGCCAACGGCTCGAAATACCTGCTATGACATTCGATGCAGGACGGCGGTTCATCTTTTTTAATCTGTGCATCCCAGTATCCATGGTGGTGACATCCTTCACACAGCGTTTGAATGTTCCCATGAAAATATGTTGCAAGTTTGCTGCTGTTGGAAACCCCGGCTAATTTTATCAGTATCTTTTCATGAGGATATTTCACAGGTTTGAATTGGTTTTCAAGCTCCTTTATAGTAATTTCTTTCTTCACAATGTCCGGGTTAAGGCCGGCCGTTGTTAACGTGGCAGGCATTGCAACCTTGCTGAGGCCGTTATGACAACGGGAACACATCCCATCTGAAGGTTCTTTTGCGACTACGGATGGACGGTGGCATCCGGAGCAATCCTTTGCTGTTTCTTCTGCCTTATGGCATCCGATACAACTCTTGCTGGAGAAGAGGTCATGATAGGCATCGAACACGTTGATTCCTCCGCCGTTAACACCGCCCTGCAGGGTATGGCATTGAGAGCAGTTGTATAAGGTTTCATGGTGGCAGGCCCTGCAACTGTCGATCTGCTGCGCATGAAATGCGTGATCGAAGGGAACAGTCTTCATCTTTGCGTCCCGGACCGTTATCGTGCACGTTACCGGCTGG
>JAKAHI010000304.1 GCA_021815065.1 bacterium
TGATGGATCTATAACGCTTATCATGCCAGGCGAACCATAGGTGAAGTCTGTATAGCTCATGCCGTTGTTTGCAACCATGATCTCGTTGTTCACCCCGGCAATGCCCCATGGGTGTGTCTGGAACTTCGAAGCCCATGTGCTATATGAAGATAGCGGTATATCGTTCAATACAGTATTTTTGCCCATGTTAATGACCTCGACCTGGTTGATCTGGTTTAAGGTTACATAGCCGGTCTTTACGCCGTTTGCCGTTGACTCTGTAAGGTATTCAGGTGCGCTTCCCGGAGGTAAAGGGATATAACCATTGTTATTCATATAGATATTCGACGTGCTTTCCGTAATAGAGATTACGGAGATCGTCGCGTCGCCGGCATTGACAACATAAAGATTGTCACCATCCAGCAGCATGCTGTTCGGGATCAACCCGACATTCAGGTTTAATTTTTGCACGGTGCCTGCTGTCGGCGATAGCGCATACAGCGAGCCAGGTAAATTGCCTGCGGGCTGAGATAGTGCTATTACATACGGGGCATGGGGAAGCATGGCATTCCCGGACTTCGTTTTCCCGCATCCCGCGAACATTGCACTTGCAACAACAAACATCCCCAGGATCGTCATTGCGAGACGCCTTTGGCGTCGAAGCAATCCCTCTGTTGACCTGTTAAACCCTTTACCTGCCTCTTTTTCTTTCATACTTCCTCCTTTTATTTTTTAATCCCACCCTGCCTCCCCTTACTAAGGGGAGGATTGAGGAGGGATTAGATTTGAATCTTAAATTTTAAATATTGAATTGAATACCCGCCCATACATACCTTCCCGGCAATGGATAACCTGAAATATACTGATAGCTCGTCAGCGTATTGAATGAATCGGAAAAATACTGAGTAAATGTTATAAACGGCCTTACATATCCTATCTTATAGCTCACCATTGCATTGATATCGTAGAACCCTGGCAGTGATTGGCTGTTCGACGGGGTGATGTTTCGCTCGCCTGTATAGCCGATGCCGAGAGACAGATACCTGTTATCCTCTCCTATTTTTGCGGAAGTATTGACGACGATGTCCGGCCTATACGTCAGCTCCTTGCCATACGATCCGGGCGGACTGTTTGAAAGATTGACCGTGTCCAGCGCACTCATATTCCCTGAGACAGCCAGAAGGTGCGAAGGCCTTGCGTTAACAGAAAGCTCTATACCTTTGATGATTGCCCCTGATATATTCTGAGGCATCCACACATTGTTTATGGATGGTGACCACTGGATCAGATTATGATACCGGTCATAAAACCCGTTTATCTCAACCGTTGTGTTTGTGAGCGGGGAAACAAGCAGCCCGAGTTCATAGCCTGTTTTTGTTTCAGGCTTTAGCGCCGGATTGCCCTGCGCACCGGCAGCATTCGGCCAATAAAGGTCATCGAGCGAAGGGGCTTGAAATGCCGTTGATACCCGCATCTTAACAGCCATCCATGATACGGGCTTTAATGCCGTGCCGATACCGTATGTTGCAACATCCCCGATATCGGAGATGGACTGATAAGCGGTGTCGCCGACTATTGCAAGCCATTCCAGCGGCTTCACCCTGTCCTCCAGGCCTATGCTTTCCGTGTCCCTGACATGACTGCCGATATTTGAGGATACCGCCTGCTGCGATAATCCGTCCAACTTGATACTGAGGGTATTGAACGGTATGCGATACAGTATAAGTGTTGCACCCGCCTCGTTGTCCGTATCATTTGATTTGGATGGATTGGATTCCAGCACATAAACATTGTCAAAATATCTTGAGTCCTCATTCACATGACTCAAAGAGGCTCTCACTGCCACCGCCTCCGAGGCGTACCTGTATCTCATGATATATATACCATGGCTGTCGTACTCCCTTGCCTGCGGCGAAGGCATGCCGAGCGCACCGGGTACGCCCTTATCGCTGTCGAACAGGTGCGTTATGAAATAAGCCCTGTTATTGTCTTTGCTGAACCCCAGCCCGGCAAGCACCCATTCACCCCTGTAGTCATTGTTCTGCCGGATGTGGGAAATGCCGTTATCGTCGATATACGGATAATCGCCCTTCGATGATTCGTATCCCGGAGAAATGAGCATGGTCCAGTCGCCGGATTTCACCTTTGCGGTTGCATCGATATGGTAGCTGTCGAAACTGCCTGCCATGGCCTTTAGATCCACGGTATTTTTTTTGGGGAACACATCAGGCATAATATTGACAATACCGCCCATTGCCGATTCCCCGTACAGGCTGGACATACCGCCCCGTGCGATCTCGATAGAAGAGATACCGGAAAGGGGAAAGGTGGACAGGTCAAACCCGGACAATTCGACGTTGTTCAGCCGTATGCCGTCGAGCATGATCTCAGACTGGGACGTGTCCGCACCGCGGATCGATATGCCGGACAGTGCTCCCATCCAGCCGTACGCAGGTATGGTCACATCCGGCGCATGCGAAAGTGCGTCCTGCAGCGTAGGGCTGTTTTGCATGGTTGTGGACGTTATAACGGAGATGGATGAAGGTGTAAGTTCATATCGAGACGGGACCCTTTCGCCGGTAACAACAATCTCCTGCATCGTTAAGGACTCGCCCATTGCGTATGTTGGTCCGAAAAAGAGAAAGGCACATAGAAAAAGCCCTCCTCTCTTAAGGACGGGCCTGCAAAAATACCTTTTCACATTTGCCTCGTCTCTCCCACGAAGAGAGGTCTATTAAATTCTTTTTAGCAGGTTTCCTGGCTCGGGTTCATTGCGCGGCGTACTGTGGTACGCCCCTACCGCCTTCCCATCCCGCAC
>JAKAHI010000305.1 GCA_021815065.1 bacterium
TCGCGTTTTTCCATCCACTCCTCGACCTCTTCCTTGGTCCTGTACGTTTCGGGGTCACCGATATGGTGTCCGTGAAACCTGTACGTCTTTGCTTCTATGAGCGTTGGCCCCTTACCTTCCCGCGCCCGTTTAACGGCCTCGGTTACTGCATCATAGACAGCCAGGACATCCTGGCCGTCGACAACAACACCCGGCATATCATAGGCCTTGGCCCTGACTGCTATGTCCTTTATTTTCATGTGCTTTGCCAGCGGTGTTGCTTCACCATACAGATTATTCTCGCAGATAAATACATTCGGCAATGCCCAGAGGGAGGCAAGGTTCATTGCCTCATGGAATTTGCCCTGATTCGTGGCGCCGTCTCCAAAGAATGTCAGAACGACCTTATTGTTGTGCTGAAGCTTGGCGGACAGGGCAGCACCGTTTGCAACGATAATGCCTGCCGCAACAATGCCGTTTGCACCGAGACTTCCGACACTCATGTCCGTGATATGAAGGCATCCGCCCCTGCCCTTGCAGCTCCCTGTTTCCCTTGCGAAGAGCTCTGCCATCATGCGATCCGTTCTACCGCCCTTTGCTATAAGATTTGCATGCCCCCGGTGTGTGGATCCAATGTTGTCGTCAGGTTTTATTGCAGCACAGGCGCCTGCCGAAACAGCCTCCTGACCGGAGCCGAGATGTATAAACCCCGGGATATTGCCATCTTCGAACTGCTTTTTCACCTCTTCTTCAAACGACCTGATCCTGAACATGGTCTCATAAAGACCGAGTAAAAATTTTTTATCCATGATACCTCCCCTATTCCGGCAATCCCTTGGCTTTCAGATAATCCTTGTAGAGCTTTATGCCTCTCGGCTGGAGTGACGTTAACTTCATGACACTCGCGATGTTGCCCTCCGTTTTGATCTTTCTCATGGAAAATGCCCAGACGACATTGAGTTTGCCGATATAAAGATTATGGAATACATCGATGTTCAGCTTCAGAGCTGCCTGCGGCTTCTCAGGAAAGCCCTTGGTGATAACGACATCCGTACCGGAGGTACAATTGATTGTATACCCAAGACCGAGATCGATAATCTGTACACCGACGATCATGTTCAGATTTTTCCATCCTTCAAACAGATCGGGATCCGTTTTTGTGCTGAGAAGGAACTCATAGAGAAACTCGTCTGCCTTTTGTTTATCACTCGTATACGGGAATGCCATAAAGCCTCCTTTTTAGTGTTATATTTTTAAATTTGAATCCTGAGTCTTTACTGTTGAATCCTGCTTTTTAAATCTTGGATCCTGGACCCTGACCGGCTGATACCCTATGTCCATGGATATATTGTTTGCGACCTGCTTGATTTTCTGAATAAGCGCCTGCAGGCGCTGTTCCTTATCGACAAAGTCCATGGATGAGATACTGATTGCCGCTATAACCTGGCCATCGCTCTGGAATATGGGGGCAGAGATGCAGGTCAACCCCTTAAGGCTCTCTTCCCTGTCCATTCCATACCCTGCCTGCCTGATGGTATTCAGTTCAGACCTCAATTTGTCAGGATCGACGATGGTATGAACGGTCAACCGCTCAAGAGGTCTTTCAAAAAATGCGGTCAGTTCTTGCTCCGGAAGCTGTGCCATCAGCACCTTGCCCAGGGCTGTTGCATGTGCAGGTATACTCATGCCGGTCTGCAAGATTGCCATATAAGAGGCCGGCGGCTGCACATCGAGTATAATATAGATGGCCGTTCCCCTTCTTATTGCAATATGGATAGGCTCATGTTCTTCCTGAGACAGCCTTTCTGCCCACAATCTTGCGACTGTATGCAACTCCATACCGTTTAAATATCTGAACCCAAGTTCAAAGGCCTTTATACCCAGTCTGAACGCATTATCTTTGCCTTTTTCTACAATCTCGAACTTACAGAAAGTCTTTAAAAGACCCGATATGGTACTCTTTGGATAACCCAGTTTCTTGCTGATCTCCGTCACTGTCAGCACAGGAAATTGAACGAAAAGACCAAGTACCTCAAGTGCTTTTTCAAGTGACCGGTATGCACTATACTGTTGCTGTAGTTCATTGTTTCCTAAGCTATCATGTTCAATAGTATCAATCTTCATATTCTATAATGGAACATATTGTTATTATATTGTTATGTCAAGAAATTTTTTTATGGTATTTTTATCTTCTTTGACACCATAGCCGGAAATTTGAACCGAACACTTTGGTTAACCCGAAAAATGCGTTTGAAAATGAGGACTAAAAGCTCGTTTCTATAAGTAAACGTATAGATATCAGGTGGATCGCGGGATTGAGCGAATAAGTAAACTTCCTTATTGCATTTTTCTGGTTAATTAGGTTTTGCTTTTTTTTTGCGGTTTTTTGTAAATTTTCTGATAAGTACCGGAAGGGCAAAGATGGCAATTATGAGGAAGAATGAGAGTATGGATATAAAGTTCAATTTCATGTTCGCGAGGCGATCGCCTAAATAGCTCAGGGCAAAAGACCATGGCGTCATACCTATTGCCGTACCGATTAAGAAATCCGAAAACGTGATAGTGGAAAGCCCTGCACCAAGGTTAAACACATCAAAGGGTAATGACGGAACTATTCTGAAGAACAACACAACCTCGAGTCCGTGAACATTCGTTAACCGGTCAAGGGCTTTTGCCTTGGTCCCGAGGACCTTAATCACAAAGTCCCTGCCGAGCCTCCTTGACATCTGATATGCTATGGCCGCACTTATGACAGAGCCTATAATTGCATAGACAGCACCATAGAACGGTCCGAACACAAGT
>JAKAHI010000306.1 GCA_021815065.1 bacterium
ATCCTTGCCGAAGCCGGAAGAGACCAGAGAGGTCAGGGACACCGTGCCCATAATATAGTAGGATTCACCAGCCCGGGGCGCCTCATGGTACAGGTCTTTTAACTCGTCTTTTGTTATTCCGTTGAAAACAGCGATTGCCATAGCTTGTTTCAGCTCATTGCCAGAATGCCCCTTTATGTTCATTTCACTGTAGACCGTGTTTGCCGTCACATACGAACGTTCGAGTCTGCCGGCTGTATCGACGATCAAGCGGGGCGCAACATGCTTGGATATGCCCTCCATGATCTTGCCGGTTACGACACCGGCCGGCACATCGTCCTTCTTTGCCCTGACAACGACCTCCAGCATCTCTGTTATCGCCTTGTCCGGTACCCCGGCAGCCCTTGCCCTGGCTACCATGGGCGATGCCTGGTCCGAAGGGACACCGCTTTTTATGGCTTCCTGCAGTGCATCCGATACCGTGCCGGCATGTGCCGGTACCGCGAATGCCGAAAGAACAATAAAACATGTCACCAGCGTTTTTATCTTCATATCTTTATAAGGTAAGACTGCATTAAGCCTATTCCGTAACATGCTTCTCCTCTCCGTGCAAACCCCTGCCGACCAGAACAATGCCGTCCTTCCCGCCAAAACCATCCGAAGCATAGGCATCCGCATGCGGCGGTACCACCCGGGTATCATGGTTTACGATAAACTGATAATGATAGATGCCTTCGGCCAGATGCATCCTCATGACCCATGTTTTGCGGTCCAGTTTTTGCATGGGCAGGGAGGCAGGGTCCCAGTTATTAAAATCTCCGGTAAGGTTTACCGATACGGCGGACGACGATTCATAGGTAAACGTGCAGGTATTGTTGTGCATCACGGCATTCGGGACGATCAGTCCTCCTGCGCAGCTCCACAACGATACTATGACAAACAAAACGACCGCCTTTTTCATATATACCCTGTTGTATACTGTTTATACTTGACCTTTGCAAGTCCTGTACGGTACATCTGGTAAACACTATGAAAACCGGCATTAATTTTATTTCGTTCCGTTCATATCAGGGTACCGAGATCTTTGCCAGAAACCTGCTTTCCGAGCTTATCGGCACGGACAAGCAGGGGACATACGTTATCTTCGGCTCAGCACACCTGCCGGAGCAGATGAGGTTAAAGGCACAAAACACCTCACTGGAGATGGTCCGGGTAAATCCGGACAACGCCATAAGCTTGGGCATGTATCAGCAGTTCCTCCTGCCGCTGAAACTCATGCTCAAAGGCATAACCGTGTTCTACGCACCCCTGCCCTCAGTGCCGATCCTGTATCCCGGCAAGAAGGTCATAACGATCCACGATTGTGCGTATGACCGGTTTGCAGAGTACAAAAGCACACTCAGCAGGCTGTATATCAAGTCCATGTACCTGGCAGGCAAATACTTCTGCGATGCCATCGTAACGGATTCCAACTTTGCAAAACAGGAGCTGGTCAGCCTTTACCATATCAAACCTGACAGGATAACGGTCATCTACCCGGGCATCCCGGACCTTCCGCAGCCGGGCGAAGCATTCATCGCGGAAACCAGGATGCGGTTCAACATAACCGGCCCGTACTTCTTCTATGTCGGTATAACAAGACCAAGAAAAAATATACCCGGACTATTAAAGGCGTTTAAACGCTTCGCACAAAACCACACGGAGGTACAGCTCGTACTCGCAGGCAGGATAGACACCTCGTTTGCCGATGTGGCGCAGGAGATCTCCTCGCTCGGTCTTGAAAAGAGTGTGATACAGACCGGGTTTGTATCGGATGAGCAGAAGGCAGCTTTGTACAAAGGTGCCCTTGCACTGGTTTTTCCTTCTTTCTACGAAGGCTTCGGCATACCCGTGGTCGAGGCACAGAGCCTCGGCACGCCGGTGCTCACGTCCGGCACATCCTCATTACCCGAGGTCGCCGGCACAGGCGCACTGTATGTCGATCCGAACGATACGGATGCAATCGCACGCGGCATGGAAAAGCTCCTCGATGCCAAGTTCAGCCGGGAGCTTGTCCGCAATGGCTATGAAAACAGTAAACGCTTCTCATGGAAGACTGCGGCACATCAGCTGGATCAGCTCTTGAAGGCACAGCCGTGAAGATACTCCAGATCAACAAGCTCTACCACCCGGTCGTGGGCGGCATAGAAACCATAGTACGGCAGACTGCGGAAGGCATAAACAACACCGGCGGGTTTACGGTTGATGCCCTTGTCTGTAATGATAGATTCAAAACAACGACCGGAACGATACAGGGGGTGTCTGTAACAAGGGCATCAAGCATCGGCATATTCTTCAGTATGCCTGTATCGATACGTTTTATCTCACTGCTCAAAAAAATGTGGTGCAAGTACGATGTGTTGCACGTACACCTGCCTTTTCCGCTCGGCGAACTAGCCCTGTGGCTCATCAAGCCAAAGGCAAGGATCGTGGTTACCTATCACAGTGATATCGTCCGGCAGAGGCTTATCTCATCTGCGCTGAGCTGGCTCCATACCTGGGTACTCGGACATGCGGAAAGCATAGCAGTTTCCAACCCGAACATTATCGAAACATCGAATCTGCTGAAAAACTTCAAAACAAAATGCACGGTCATACCGTTCGGCGTTGACACAAAAAAGCTTAATCCGGACGGCGGTACGCCCGGGAAGCAGGAGGAGATACAAAAGCACTACGGTAAACGGATCGTCTTGTTTGTCGGAAGGCTGGTTTACTACAAGGGTGTGGAATACCTGATTCGGGCGATGAAGGGCATAGATGC
>JAKAHI010000307.1 GCA_021815065.1 bacterium
TTGGAGAAGAAAAATAACTATAAGGAGGATGTATGAAACATGGTCTATGGTTTTTAACGTGCTTTGTCGTTACCCTTCTGGTGATGGCGATCGGTGTGCGGAGTTCATACGCTGTAACGGTTACCGAGAGCAAAGACGCTTCAACCACGGTTAAATTCCTGTTGCAGGTACAGGCCCAGGCAGAACAGAACGCAACGTATAACGGGAAAGGATGGGCAGGGGACTTCTTTGTGAGGAGGGCGAGGATTCTGCTCTTCGGCAATGTAACGCCGTATGTGAATTACTTTGTCGAGACCGATGAGCCTGACTACGGCAAGAGGGGTAATAATAATCCGAGTTTTTTTATTCAGGATGCGTACATTACCCTGCACCTGTACAAGGACGAGGTAAAGCTTGATACCGGTATGCTGCTGCTTCCATTCTCCCATAACGGCAGGCAGGCGGCAAGCTCCCTGCTCCCGATGGATTATGATATCTCATCCGTATTTCTGAGATATCCGGCGAACGGCAGTGTCGTTGGCAGGGTTTTTGGAGCCGAATTGAGCGGTTTTCTGATCAAGGGACACCTGAATTACATAGCATTGGTTTCAAACGGCGTGGATGCGCAGGCTTCCAAGATAACGACCAGCACCGCGGTATTGAACCCGAGCGATGCAAAGCGGTTTACCGGAAGGCTCCAGTATAATGTGTTTGATACCGATGATGTGCTCGGATTCTTCTATGCAGGTACCTACCTTGGTGCGAAGAGGATCCTTTCGGCCGGTGCAAGTTACGATGAAGAACCGAACGCAATATCAGATGACCCGGGCAACGTTGATTTTACGAAGGTTGGTAATTACAGTGCATACGATGTCGATGTGTTCCTGGATTATCCTATAGCGTATCCGTCGATAGACAGCGGAGTGCTTACGGTTCAGGCAGCATACCTCAGATATAATTACGATAATCTTAATTATAACGATGGTACAGCCTACTATGTCGAGGCAGGCTATCTGTTGCCATGGGTTGTTGGCTGGGGAAGGCTTGAACCTGTTATCAAGATCGACAGTTTTACAAGCTCGCAGACACCGGCAAACGGGACATACCTCGATTTTGCCCGGTACCACTTCGGTGTCAATTACTGGCTTAAGGAACATGAGGCAAGTATTAAGGCTGAGTATCTGGTCGACAGCGAAAACGGCAAGATAAACGGTACAAACGCTCAGGGGCAGGACGCTGCTACCGTGCAGTTCCAGATACTGCTTTAAGTTCTCCGGTAAGGAAGAAGAGTTTTCAGAAGGGGCGGGCGCAGGTCCGCCCCTTGCACGAACGGGTGTTCGCCGCAATCCACGCTATTTATAGCGTGGTCAAGGCGAACTATACGATTGATATATTCCATACCGACGAAGAATCCATGCCGTTTACGGCGTGGTTCTTCAAGAATTTTGTTTGTCCGGAATAAAACAGCCCGGGGTAGTGGTATCACCATTTGACAAGGCTTGCGCCCCAGGTCAGACCGCTGCCGAATGCCGCAAAAAGGATAAGATCGTTATCTCGTATTCTTTTTGCTGCGACCGCCTCATGCAATGCAATGGGTATGGATGCCGCCGATGTGTTGCCGTATTTATCGATATTGACGAATATCTTTTCCATTGGATAATGCAGTTTCATTGCGAGTGCCTCTATAATCCTTATGTTCGCCTGATGCGGTATTATGATGTCGATATCCCGCATGGAAATGCGGGCTTGTCTGAGCAGGGCAATAATGGCCTGCTCAAGCCCCCTGACGGCAACCCTGAAGGTATCATGTCCCTTCATGATCATATAATAATCCGGTGGACCAGCGGCATACGATGGAATTCTTGAGCCGCCTCCGGGGACATGGATGTAATCCCATTTGGTACCATCGGCGTACAAACGCGAACCAAGGATGCCTTTCTTTCCCCTGGCAGCTTGGAGCACAACGGCTCCTGCACCGTCCCCGAAGATTATACAGGTTGAGCGGTCCTTGTAATTCGTGAACTTTGTGATCGTGTCAACCCCTATAAGCAGTACGGTTTTATAAGCGCCCGAACGTATGAATGCATCGGCAGCAGCCAGGCCATAAATAAATCCGCTGCACACGGCATTCAGGTCGAATGCAGGAATATTCCTCATACCCAGCCTTCCCTGAACAATGCATGCCGTAGAAGGCAGGAGCATGTCCGGAGTTGCAGTAGCAGTAATGACCAGATCGATCTTATCGGGTCTGACCCCGGCGTTCTTCAATGCACGTTGTGCCGCGTAATACGCGAGGTCCGACGAAGCCTCGCTGTTCGTGGTCCGTCTGCGCTCTTTGATACCCGTTCGCGAAACAATCCATTCATCGGACGTGACGACCATTTTTTCCAGTGTCTTGTTTGTCAAAACACCGCCGGGAACGAAGGCACCTGTGCCGATTATTTTTGATTGCACTTTGTTCTCCTTTCATCATTGAGGGTTAAAGGTATATGAATCTTAGCACAATAAATAATGCTATCAGGTAAACGAGCCAGTGTACCTATCGTATGCATACTACACTATGGCAGTAAAATAAATCTTTTTATAATGAACCGCATGAATTGGTGAGGTGGGTTTGCCGGTGTGATGTTGATCACGCAATTTGTCTTCTTTTTCCGATAGGGAGCAGAGTATGAATGCAGTTTTTACACACAGATAGTACAACATATGTTAACGGGATAATAGTCATTATAATAGTATAACGATTTCAAGCTGTTAATTACGAACGAAACTGGCACATATATTGCGATTAATTT
>JAKAHI010000308.1 GCA_021815065.1 bacterium
ACGATCCCACTGCAATCGCATACCGCGCTGTTGCAGGGAATGAGACGGTATCCGATGTGTCACCCTGAACGGTCTGGGTCTGGTAAGGGGGAAAGGATATTGAGGTCATGGTATCAAACAGGGCATTATCAGAATCAAACCATGCATTCAATGGCTGAGCAAAAAGACTGTTATTTTTGATAAACAGGGCATATCTGTAGACAGACATAGAGTTTGTAAGGTTTATGCTGGAGTTTCCATTGTCCGAAATTTGCAGTAAAACCTCGTTTTGTTCTTGTGTACCACTTGCTGCAGTAGCACCGGCTATTACTGCAGACCCGTACGATGATGATGAAGATGACAATGAAGAGGAAAGGGTCTGCGCGTTGGGCGCTGTCGGTGTCGTAAAGGGAGTTATTGCCAGGATTTTTCCGGTTGACGGGTCTATGACACCTAGTGCAAATGCGAGGTTGGAGTTTGCGGTAAGTGTCGTGTAATACCATACCTGTATCTCTGCTGTGTTAACCGTGCCGCTGGTGGTTCCTACGACGGAAAAGTATGATCCATACGATGTGCCGGTAATGGCGGTAAGCCCGAGGTGAATGGCGTTTGCACCGTCATTGCCCGCAGCAACGACAATTGCCCTGCCGGGTGCCTGGTTTACAAGACTGTCTATGGCCTGTTCCGTATTGGATGAATTGTCATGGGCATAGTACTGTGCGCCGAGACTCATGTTTATGACTGCGGGTACATGGTATTGTGATGCAAGAGAAAAGATGTAATTGATCCCGTCGAGAATGCCGCCCTCATCCATGTTTGTTTTTACTATCACCAGCATGGCATCAGGCGCCATACCGGTATAGGTACTGTTGCTGCTGTCTGCTATACCTGCGACGTGCGTCCCGTGTCCGACTGTATCAATCTCACTGCACTTGCCCGTATTTATCTGATAGCCCGTGCACTGATCCCCATAGCTATAGCCGGTAGGAGGTGTGCCCGATGCGATCTGATCCCATAGCGCTATGACCCTTGTGGAGCCGTCGGGATAGAGGAAATCCGGATGTTTCAGATCGATGCCCGTATCTATGATGCCGATAATGACATTCCTGCCTGTGTAGGGTCTTGGCAGGGTACCATGGTCCCCGCTGTGAACCAGATCCCCCTGCACGGCAGGCACGCTTACATCCAGCAGGGGATGTAAGGTACGCGAGAGTACAATATTGAGCAGATTCTGTTTCCCGGCCAATGCCGGTACAAGGGAAAGAGGTACTGTCGCAGTGAGGATGCCGTTTATCGAGGTACCGACCGAGCCATTATTGTTGAGAATAAACCGCTCCATGCTGTCCGGTGCTGTTGTTTTCAACACAATGTTGACCATAATGTCGCCGGATGGAGATGAACTGAGGGCATTATTCGACAGTATCGGTGTTGACAATGACCGGTACGGCGAGATGCTGTTGACGGCATTGTAGAGTTGTACAAGCAGCGGATCCGCTTTGGTATATGCATGTGCAGGCAATGCGGTTAACAGGATGAATAGGATAAGAACTATTTTATGCTGGATATGCTTCATAAGGTATTGCTCCTTTTTCGTCATTCGTCTCGTGATGCGGAATTCATGTTTTCGTGAACGTAGTCCGGTAACGTCCGGGGTCCCGCTTTCGCGGTAAGGATAAACGATTGTATGAATGGCGGAAAAAGAAAATTCATTGTGCAAACCCCGGCATACCGAGACTTCCCGTGATGGGTACATTGAAATAACCGGAGGTGTCTCTCGTCAGATTAAAAAATGGAATGTCCTTCTTTATCTGCTGCTCTAAGACGGGTGAAGGGTTAAACCGCAGTTTCAGATTTAAGACGCTGTTCTGAATGGGATTGAGCAGGATTATACTTCCATCGAGTTTGGAATTTACGTCGCTGCCGGTTTGAGATGCGTCCTGTAAAGAAACCACGCCGCCTTTTATAAAGACGGGCATGCTGATATCGCCGAAATTTGTATTCGGCAGCGTAAAAATGCCGAAGATCTTCGAAGGTTTAAGGATTACGTTCTTCATATGTATAAGACCGCTTCCATTATCTTTCGAAATATCATTCACCGTGCCCTTTACGGTTAATTTTGCGTCAAGTATACCATCCATATTCAAGCCGTAATTGCTTTTTATCAAAGAATACCGGTCAATGTATATGTCCTTGATCACACAGTTCAAACTAAAATCTTTTTTATTGCTGCCAAAGTCTATCCATGCCTGGCCGTTGTAAAGCCTGGAGTATATCTTTAATGTTACCCAGCCCCTGAGCAGGGACAGTATACCGGGTACTATTTTTATAGTTCGTGCTTCGAATAAAGGACTCTCCTGGGTGCCCACCTTTTCTGTAACAACGACATCGGAGAGATTTAAACCGAAAGGGAAGGCCCCGCTTGCCTTTCTCATGGTTACATCCAGGGATGTTTTCGTTTTCAGTTCGTCGCTCAGTCTCATGACGGCATCATGGTAAGGGAAAAGGAACCATAAAAAAATAACATAGAAGAGAATAACAACTGCCAGGTATGCGGCTCCTTTTGCCAGCGTCCATTTCTTTTCTATCAGAAAATCTTTTACGGAAACAAAGAAATTTTTTATTTTTTTCAATATTTTATTCATTGGCTGACCCCGGCATTACGACCTGTAAGCCCACATCAAGCATGGACGGATTGCTGTACGATGTCCTCACGTTGAGTCTTTTTATCTTCAACTGATACTGGCCCCCTATCTCTATTTTAAACAGGAGGTTGGTCAATTGATAAAGGCTTATA
>JAKAHI010000309.1 GCA_021815065.1 bacterium
AAAGCCGGTTATCCAGTGGATAGGCGATCGTTTGCTCCACACCGATACCAAAGGCCTTGATTGCGTTATCCAGCAGTATGTCCGCCAGCGTATCCTCGTCCATATGTTTTATTTCTGCTATGGCCCTGAGCACGTATGCCGTGTAAGCAGGTTCATTACGTTTCCCCCTGAACGGTACCGGGGACAGGAAGGGACAATCCGTTTCTATGAGCAGACGGTCAACCGGCAGCTCTGCAACCGCTTCCCGCAAAGACTGTGCGTTTTTGAACGTGATAATGCCGTTGATGGAGAGATAAAAGCCGAGCTCGATAGCCTCCGCTGCCTGTTCACGGTCACCGCCGTAACTATGGATAACACCGGCAACATCGCCTGCATGCATCTTTCTCAGGATGCTCATGGATTCCTTGTTTGCATCCCTGCTGTGGATAACCAGCGGCAGGCGCTTGTCCCGTGCAAGCCCTATAAAAGCTTCAAAGGCCTGTATCTGGCTCTCTTTGGGTGAATGCAGATAATGGTAATCAAGCCCGACCTCGCCGATCGCAACGACCTTTGGCTCATCCGCAAGCCTGCCGATTTCCTGAAGGACCTGTTCATCGAACAGGGACGCCTCGTGCGGATGCAGTCCTACCGTCGCATAGATATTGTCGTGAGCATTGGCGATCGCAATGGCATCGTAATTGCCCTTCATGCCCATACCCGAGCCTATGTTTATGATAAATTCCGTGCCTGCATCGAAAGCCCGATGGATGACCTCTTCCCTGTCCTGTTCATAGCCCTCGAAATTCAGGTGTGCGTGTGAATCGTAAATCTTCGTCATTGTTTTAACCTCATCATCTCCGGTCTGTAGTTCCCGAATACCGTGGGCCTGTAGTTCTCGAGCCTGTCTGTATACGCAACAAAGTCCTCCTGCCGGACAATAGGTATAAGCGGTAATTCATCGTGAAGGATCTCCTGTACTTTCTTATAATATACTGCCCTTTTCTGAATGTTGTATTCCTCTGCACCCTTTACCATAAGCCTGTCTATCCCGGCCTCCCACTTTGTTGCGGGTACCTTTTCTGACGGGTTCCATATATGGAGCATACCGCTCGACAGTAAAACGTTGGCTCCGTTGTACGGTTCGTATCCGCCGGTCAGGGCTATAAGCACACAATCCCAGTCAAAGTTTGTCGTAAGCTTTTCTACAAGCGTGTTGAAGTCGAGCGGTTTGTAGTTTACCTTCATGCCCAGCCGGGTAAGGTCCGTCAGGATAATGGAGGCTATGCGCTCTCTCTGTTCATTGCCCGAATTGGTAAAAAAATCGAACTCAACCCTGTTGTTTCGGTCATCGTACAATCTGCCGTTTTTCCAGTGGAACCCTCCCTTTTTCAGCAGGGCCCTCGCTTCGTCGAGATTATAGGCATAGTCGGGCATTGTCTTATGATACACGGGCACATTCCGCGGTACAAAGGCTATCGCCGGCTCTCCATAACCCCGGTAAACATCATTGATGACCGCCCTTTTATCGATGCTGTGGGCAACCGCCTTGAGAAAATCGTGATTGGTAAACCAACGGTACTTCGGATTTACCTTTCCGTCCTTTATGTAGTGCCTCGGGTTCCTGTTGAATGATATAAACATGATTCCCGTATCAAGTCCTATGTTTTTGACGATGAAATGCCTTTTTTTACTCATGGACTCAAGGGATGCCACCTCCTGCGGCCTCGGGTTATAAATGTCTGTTTCCCCTGAAATGAATTTTACATACTGCGCGTCCTGGTTCTGGACAATAAGCATTGCACGGTTCTTGATGTAGGGAAGCTGCACCCCGGTATCGTCCTTCCCGTAATAGTGCGGGTTCGCCTTGAGCAGGATATACTGGCTCGGTACATACGATTCAAGGGTGTACGGACCGAGTCCGATGATCTGCCGCGGCGGCGTGATGATGTTCCACGTCCTCTCGAACATATCATCGAGCAACGGCTTTTGCAGGACATGTTCCGGCAAAACCGGTATGCTTAATGATTCCAGAAACGGGTAAAACGGTACCGGTAAAATAAACCGCACCGTATGATTATCAACCTTCTCGACCTTTATCTGCTTCCCCTGGATCGTAAAGAGATCCCGGTACGAGGAAAGCACCGCGGGAGAGTAGATCACCTTGAAGGTAAAGACCACGTCATCGGCAGAGAACGGCTTGCCGTCGCTGAAATATACATCTTTCCGCAGGTTCATGGTTATTACCTTTTTGTCGCTGCTTATTGTCCATGATCGCGCAAGGTCGGGCTCGACCTGGAACGTAAAAGGGTTCAGCCGCGTAAGGCCCGCAAATACGGGGTCAAGAACATCCGTGGAGCTGGTTTCGTTCGCAAGGATCGGATTAAATGTTTTTGGATCGGATATTACCGAGGTAACAAGCATGTTTTTCGGCAGGCTTTCGAACTTTTCGAAATTACACCCGCCGAGTAAAACAAGGAATATAAGTATATTGACGAAAACTCTTTTCATGCATCACCACAATCTATTTTTGCTTTTTTTGAATGAATGAACAAGCTTTTCTGTTACCGTTTTTTTAGGGTCAATATAATAGGGTAGTGCAGGTAAGGGGCGTAACGCTGCTGTAATTATTCTCGATGCACATGCAGTAGGGCTTTTGACTGTTGGTTGATTGAGAACAATAGGTTTCAAGCGCAGGGGGAGATAACGGATCCCCTGCAAGTACGGAGCCGAGATCGGGCAACGGTATATTCGTGCCGAGCCGTGCATTTATGGCCTGCACAAACAG
>JAKAHI010000310.1 GCA_021815065.1 bacterium
AAAAAATAGGCAGTGCGGCCGTGAAAACCGGTGTCATCGTAGGGAATACGATCATAGAAAACTATCAAAAGATAGACCCGGATGTTATACGCCATCTCTTGCAGGTTCCCCTGCTCAGCTATTCGCTCTTCGTGTCAAGACATGAAAAGATCGATCCCGGCAAGCCGGACGGACACCCTCCCCTTATATTCGTTCACGGACTCGGCGGCAACAGGGGAAACTTCCTTCTCATGTCCTGGTACTTCCGGCTGTTTGGAAGAAAACGCAGTTACAAGATCCACTTCGATGCAGGACAGTCTATGCAAGATATGACCGCGGCACTTGCGCGTTTCATACAGGAAGTACGGAAGGTCACGGGTCAAAAGCAGGTCGAAATCGTTGCGCACAGCCTTGGCGGACTGGTTGCACGTATGGCAATCAAGAAATACAGGCTTTCGCATCATGTTAAGACCCTCATCACTCTGGGCAGTCCGCACCATGGTACGTACTCCGCACGCTACGCAAACACGGCAATAACGAGAGATATCAGGCCCAACAGTAAACTCATAAAGGAGCTGGAGAAACAGCCCTGGCCAAAGAGCGTACGAGGCGTAACATTCTGGAGCAGAAGCGATATCCTTATCATACCGCCAGAGTCCGCTGCTATGGACGGTACAACGCAGGTCGAGGTTACACCGTTTACGCATTACAGTTACCTGATCGATCCGAAAAGCTGGGCTGCTGTCAAACACGCCCTCGAAAACGGATAAAATTCCTGCGTGCACCTGTCCCGATGGACAGAAATCAGCACATTTCTTTTTAGACATCTTCCAGCATTTATGATAATAACACACACAGGAGTAGACCGTGGATAAAGATTTTGAGATAGCTTTAATTGTACCGTACGTATCCCAGAAGATGCAGATCGTGGAGGCATTTTTAAAAAATACGAAGAAGGAATACAAGCCGGCGGTGCTGAAGTCCTTCAATCTTTATTGCTGGTCGTCGAGTGATTCTCTCGGCATCATTTTGTCGTTTGATTTTGTTACCTTTCTTCCGCGTTATTTTAACCCCATAAAATCGTTTGCGGCAAAAGTGGAGGCAAAAATTTACGAGCTCATGGCTTTTGGTGAGAATGAGAGAAAGGAATTCAAAAGTAAATTCATACTGACATCGGACCTTAAATTCATCGGCGACTTCGATATTTCATTTGCGTTGAACAATATTCTCAGGAGAACGAGCACAACGATGGGCAGAAAACATCCGCGTTACAACACGACCATCAAAGTCACTTTCAAATCGCAAGAGCAGTTTGTCCAGGAATATACAAAGGACATCTCCAAGGGCGGGATTTTTGTTGCTACGGAAAAACTGCTCCCTTTAAATTCAAAGGTGGATTTGTTGTTGTCTCTTCCGGATTTTCCCCGCGGGATCGGAATCGTAGGCGAGGTGGTGCACGTTGTCGGCCCGGAACAAGGCAAACAACCGGGTGGCAGCAGAGTTGCAGGCATGGGGATCCAGTTTTTAGAATTCAAAGGTGACGGACAAAAGGCTCTGGAAGGGTATTTTAAATCCCTTGACAAGGAACCATAGATACCGCTCTTTTTTAAAACGCACGCTCCGGGTCAACCCGGGCCTACTTCACCTGCCAGCGCTTTGAAACGAATGACAATACAAACGGCGTAATCAGGGTCGTTACCACGACCATAAAGATGATGATCGCATATACCTTGCTGCTGATAACGCCCATGTTCAGCCCGATAAGGGCGACGATCATGCCTACCTCTCCCCGCGGTATCATGCCCAGCCCTACGAAGTTCATCACCCCGAACCCGTAGCGAAAAGCACCGAGGCCGCAGCCGATATATTTACCGGCTATTGCTATAACGGTGTATGCGGCTGCTATAAGAAGGATGCTGCTGCTGAAAAGCAGGTGCGGCTGGATCTTCATGCCAATCATGACAAAAAAGAACGGGACCAGAAACTCATAGATGGAGTCGAACATGTCCCCGAGGTGACTGTCCTCGAGTTCGGCCATGAGCAATCCTGCAAAAAATGCGCCGACAATGCTTGCCATGCCAATATACGACGTCAGGAACGAGAGGCCGAGGAGCACGGTCATGCCCAGGATGAATTCGTTTTTCTCCAGCTTCATTTTTTCCAGCCTTGCCTTGAGCATTTTTATCGATCTGCTGCCGATAAGGAAAACACCTGCAAGAAACAAAACCACGATAAAGAACAAGGACAGTATTTTATAAACGTCGATACGGCCGTTGGTCTCACCGGTTACGGCCGCAAGTACGAGTAAGCCCAGGATATCATCGGCAACAGCAGCGCCGAGTATGAGCTTTGCCGAGATAGTATGCCCGAGCTCCATGTCTTTCAAAACCCGTGCGGTTATGCCCACGGATGTGGCGACCAGTGCTGTTGCGACAAACAACGCCTCTATGCCCCTATGGCCGGTGAAGAGGATGAAGAAATAGCCGAGTACCATGGGCAGTGCGACACCGAGTATCGCTACGATGGTAGCATCGATACCGATTTTCAGCATGTCCTTCAGCCGTGTGTGCAGGCCGACGACAAACAACAGCATCATGGCCCCGAGCTCGGAAAATGCATCGAGCGCCGGCGTTTCTTTGACAAGGTGCAGCCCGCCGGCACCGAGAACGAGACCCGCGGCGATCTCGCCGATCATCGGAGGTATATGGATTTTTTGGAAAATATAGTTAAAAAGTTTGGCGCTTACGAAAATAATGAACAGGTCGAAGAGGATGCCGACGTGTTC
>JAKAHI010000311.1 GCA_021815065.1 bacterium
ATTACGCAGGTAGGGGAATTTACGCAGCTAAATGCCAAGGTACTGCCAAGGGCATTTGCCGTATCAAGCCCTTTACCTGACGGCATGTATATGATTATGGGAGGTATGACGGATCGACAATCCGTATGCGGCAACGGATGTGTGCAACTGACTGCCACACAGGAAACGGAGATTTACGATCCAGATACGGGCACTTTCCGGCAAGGGCCGCGCATGGCTGAACCGCGGGTCTTCTTTACCGCCAACGAATTGCCGGACGGCTCTGTTGCTGTAATTGGCGGTACGGACACTGTTCAGGTGAGCTGTACGGTGACAGCATGTTCAATAACAATACCTCAGGATCATATCAAAACCTCCATAGAGGTTTTTGATCCCGTATCAAATAGCTTTTATAAAGCACAAGCACTGGCTGTTCCAAGGGCAGGGCACACAGCAAACATATTTTCAGGGAACAACCTGCTTATTGCAGGCGGCATAAGCAGTTACGGGCCTGTAAACAGCGCCGAGCTTCTTGACATCAAAACAGGGAAAGAGGTTTTGTTCACTATGTCGTTTACAAGGGCATTCCAAACCGCTTTTGCATTTCAGGATAACGCTGTGTTCCTTGCCGGCGGTACAGGTAGTAATAATCAAACGGAATTTTTCCAGCCCTCGGGGTTTACACCATCCAACACGATTACCTGTGCAACTTATTTCCCGTCTTCAGCGTTTATGGATACCACAGGGGGTGCTGTTCTGAATGGAGGACTTGATGCATACCAACAGCCGGTATCCAGTCTTATGATAATAGATCCTGTGAACAGGGCAGTTTTGAGCTATTATACGATGCCTTTTCCGCGAGCGCTATTCTCGGACAGCGTACTCGGTGATGGAAATATCCTGATTGCCGGCGGTATAACAAACTCTGTTTTTGCCGTATCTGATGCAGCAGAGGTGTTTAATCCTCAATCGAAATTGTTTGAAAGATATCTTTTGTTGTCTACAGCCCGGGCAGGTTATGCCGTTCAAAGCCTGCAGGACGGTTCTGCTCTTCTCGTCTCAGGCTTTTCAAATATAAATTTGTTGACCGGACCGATAACGTTTGCCGACACCGCAGAAATATACAATCCATAAGGTTCCATAAAACCCGCGTTCTTATCGTTCATTGCAAAAACATCTTTATTTCCATTTTCATGAGGACAAGTCATTCAAATGCAATTTTTAAATTATTGTGTATAGTAATATATATATATAAGAAAGGAAGATATATGAAGTCGTTTGATAAACTGGTGGAGATCATGGCAACGCTGCGCAGCGAAAACGGTTGTCCGTGGGACAGGGCGCAGGATATAGACAATCTGAAACAGTACGTCATAGAAGAGGCGTACGAGGTTGTCGATGCGATAGAAACAGGTACGCCGGATGATATTAAGGAAGAACTCGGAGACCTTGCATTGCAAATCGTCTTTATTGCGCGGCTCGCAGAAGAAAAACACTGGTTCAAAATCAATGATGTGTTGAACGGCATCAATGAAAAACTGGTACACAGGCATCCGCATGTTTTCGGGGACATCAATGTGAAAACGAAAGAGGATGTACTGAAAAACTGGGGCAGGCAGAAACACAAAGAAAAGGGGGCAAAAATATTCGACATCCCCATTCAGATGCCCTCGCTTCAGGCTTCGTACCGGTTGATGGAGAAAGCGAAAAGGATCGGATTGAACCCGGTTAAAACAGACAGAGACATTGCTAACAGGACACGGGGTATTTCTCAGAAAAAGCTTGAGCGTGAAATTACGGATATGCTTTTATCTGTCGTTGCAGTAGCTCAGAAGCATTCAGTCAATCCCGAAGACCTGTTAAGAGCGGCAAATAAGGCGCTCATAAAGAAGTTAAAGACAAAACCCGGCAAGGAAAGTTTTTGACTTTTGTTTTATTAATCTTATATTATTTGCTACAGGATATGTATATCACGATAAGGGGTGTTAAAGCATAAAAATGAAGATTACAAAGTATATTTTTACCATAGTTGTTGTAGCCGGTCTGCTGGCATTTGTTGCCTACCATGTCATACCTTGGAACAACAACTCCGGAAATGAGCAGCAGGGCAGCAGTGCGCAGGCTTCGGTCAATAATGAGGTGCAGCCTTCTGCAGAGAATAGTTCTGTACCGTCGTTTGTCTTAATGGACCTGAAGGGAAAAGAAGAACAATTACAATCTTACAAGGACAAGTTGATATTGGTCAATTTCTGGGCAAGCTGGTGCGGTCCCTGTAATGAAGAGGCGCCATCCATGGAAGAGATGTATCAGAAATTACACTCACAGGGACTCGTTGTCGTCGGCATCAGTATCGACCACCATGTAGGACAAGTGGAAAAGTTCGTGAAGCAGTATTCGATATCCTTTCCTGTATTATTGGATACGAGTGAGAGCGTGGCATCTTCCTATGGTATAACCGGCGTGCCGGAAACCTTTATATTGAACAGCCATTATAAATTGATAAAACATGTTATCGGTCCCCTTGACTGGACATCTCCCGATGTTACCAGCTACCTATCCACGCTTATGCAGGAGGAGAAATGACAACAAAAGAAAAGAAACTCGGTAAAAGCGGACTCATCATCATTGGCTCCATTATAGGAATCATGTTTATTATCGGGGTCATCGGCTATATAGGAGGCAAGGTCTCGGGCGGGAAAAACACAGGCAATGAACAGGCATCGAGTGGATACGTTCCGGAAGAGAATGCGCCCGCAGCGGATTTTTCCCTAACAACAACGG
>JAKAHI010000312.1 GCA_021815065.1 bacterium
CTCAACAGGAACTGTCCCGTTTTTATGGAATCCTCCATCTGGTTCAGGATCATTTCCGATATGAAAATGATGTCCGATTGGTTTATCTGCCAGTGGTTTGGATGAAAAACCTTCACAAATGTGCTGTTCAAGCCGAATTTCATGAATCCGAGACTTCCTGCGAGCCCGCTGTCTTTTGCGAAAAAATGGTCTTTGTCTTTTTTGCAGTCGTACACTGCCGTGAGCCCCTTTTCCTGCATGTTCGTCCACTTCATATAAATCATACACGGCGCCTTGTAATAATAGTCGATGGTCTCTTCATGGTTGAGCTTGTTGCCGAACATTTCCTGTTTTATGAAAGTGCAATGGTAGCTCTTTAACTTTTTTAATGACGCTATGTCCTTTTTAAGCAGGTCGATTACGACATTGTTCATGATGACTTGTGCCGTGCTGATCTTTGGAGCATTGGCCGTATGTTGTGAATTATCTTCACCGAAGGCTTTGTGAACGGGAAAGCAGAGCGATATACATGCTGCAGCTAAAAGTATGTATATCGCCGGCTTTGAACTGCTCTTTGCATTTCTCTTCATAAGAGGTCTATTTTATAACACACAATGATACAGGAATCCATCAATAAAGAATTATTTGGGTCAAAGCTACACATTGCACAATCAAATGAGAAAAGGGGCAGCCCCGAATTTGGATAGGTTGATTCATAACCAAACCCCCGCGGCCACCTTCATTTGACCGAAGATGGTTTTTGGAATAGGGTAATTACATGGGACATCCATGGGGAATCGAATATTCCGAACCTCTGTCAGGACATAAGCAATGGTACTTAACAGAAAAGCATTTTAATGATTCTGATGACAGGGATAAATTATTGGCAGTCGAATGAACTTCAAAAAAAAAGTCAGACAAAGTTTTGCACGGCAAAGAATAATGGATCTCATCGGTGCGAAACTTACCAAAGTGGAAAAAGGATTTTGTGAAATCCAACTTCCTTACAAAATTGAACTCACGCAGCAGGACGCATTTGTCCACGCGGGAATGATCGGTACCATTGCCGATTCAGCGGGCGGTTACGCTGCTTACACGCTGATGGAAGAAGGAGCATCGGTGCTTACCATAGAATACAAACTCAATTTACTTGCACCGGCAATAGGCGATATTTTCATTGCCCGCTCGAAAGTGGTGAAAGCGGGAAAAATCATTACCGTTTGCAATTCCGAAGTATTTGCCAAGACAGGAAAGAAAGAAAAACTTTGTGCAACAGCCACCGTGACGCTTATTGCTCTAAGAATCAAGTAAAGGGTAAAAGATGGGGTCGGGGCTGTACATTACACAGCCCAATAAGTCGAGATGACGAGCAGTTGCTTTCATGATAAAATTTGTTAAATTAAGCAAGAGAAAGTAAAAAGGAAGATGTATATATGTGTTATAAAAGCTGTTAAAGGAGGACATTATGCAAAATATACACCCATTGTTTGTACACTTTCCGATAGCTTTGACCTTGAGTGCACTGCTGTTCGAAGTACTCTACTGGCTATTCAAGCGGGACGCATTTGATAAAACGTCCACCAATCTTATCGTCATTGCCGCCCTGGCTGCAATAGCAGCATTGATAACAGGTTCGCTGGCAGGAGACAGTGTTCCGCACCCTGAAACGGTCAACCATCTGATCGATATTCACGGGGATCTGGAGGGCACGGGTGGTTCTCTTGCCATTGCAGCAGCGCTGTGGACATTGGTCATGAAGAACAGGTACCGGATCGTACGATTGGCTCTGTTTGTCCTTGCTGCGGGTATAATCGGGTTCGGAGCAAGTTATGGTGGCAGGATGGTGTATGAACACGGTATAGGGACGGCATTGGTCACAAGCAAGACAATCAATGTGACGCCGGCGGCAACTCCGGCCAAGAAGGCTGCAACCACATCCCGTTAGAAACGGGTTAACTCAGTGTCCGGCAAGCAGGAGAGAGGGGAGAGCCGGGCATCTACCGGAACGCAGCGTCAATTGCTCTTTCTTTTCGCAGGCTGGAAGACGAATACCTTCCCGGTGAGCAGTTCTCTCATGCGGGGTTTACCGAGCAGTTTTGCGAAGACACTATCATTAACAACGGTCATCTTATAAGAAGGATTTATCTTGAACAATCTGGCGAGCGCATTGAAGGCACCTGCTTCGTCGTGCAACAGCATGCTGCTCCGCGCAAGCGTGTACCATGCAATAGGGTTGTCCGGTGCGATCTTCGTTAGCTGCACCGCATAACCCAATGCGTCTTTATAATCATTCGTCTTTTCAAGACATTCGGTAAGATTGAGCGTTGCATTGAAATCCGTGGGGTCTTTTTTTACCGCCTCTGTCAGATATTTCAATGCATTGGGATAATCGCCTTTCATATAAAAGGCCGTGCCAAGCAGGAAAGTGTAAACCTCGTGCTGCGGGTCGTTCTCAAGAAGGTTTGTTGCGAGGGATATCGCGTTATCGACATCGTTTATACTGAGGTAAGAACTTACAAGATAAGGGCCAACCTCTGTTATGGACAGCGGCATGAGATCGACTGAGGTATTGAATTCGTTGATTGCACCGGCATAGTTGTCTTTGTTGTAATAGAGAAAGCCGAGCAGTTTGTGCCCGTAGAAAAAATAGGGCGCTAAACTTATGACCTTCTTTGCATCCACGATAGCGTCCGCAGTATCGAGACTCCCCGCTTCCGCCCGGGCGAGGGTATACAGTATCATATAATCATTCTGCGACAGCG
>JAKAHI010000313.1 GCA_021815065.1 bacterium
CATATCCCAGGGTAACCATGTACGAGGCTGTTATGCAGACCGTACAGGAGAAGCCCGGCGATACCGCGTATTATTTTCTCGGATACACGGCAACCTACAGGGCATTCGCGCAGCAGATAGACCGGTGTGCGGACGGGCTTGCAAGCCTCGGGTTCAAGAAGGGAGATCGTATTACCATATCCATGCCGACAAGTCCGCAGGGCATTATATGCTTCTACGCTGTGAACAAACTCGGCGGTGTCGCCAGTATGATACACCCTCTTTCAACGCCGGAAGAGATAGGGATGTACCTGAATATCAGTAAAAGCACGTTCGCCCTGACACTCGACATGTTTTACGGTAAGTTTGAGAAAATCAAGGACAAGACCCCGCTGAAGACCATCATCCTGACGGGTATAACCGATTATCTCGGCATCGCAAAGAAAATCGCGTTTTACCTTGTGGAGGGCAGGAAGATACCGCGTATCAGGGACGCGTCCGTTGTATGGTGGAATAAGCTGATGAAAGGTCCTTATCCGAAGGCGGAGAAAGCTGCAATGCAGACGGACGATATGGCCGCGATATTGTACAGCGGAGGCACAACCGGTGTACCGAAAGGCATCATGCTTTCGAATATGAATTTTATAAGCGAGGGCAAACAGGTTACCGAGTGGGCACGGTTGTCCGGCGGGGACACTGTACTTGCAATACTGCCGATCTTCCATGGATTCGGCCTCGGCGTTTGCGTGAATGCCGCATTTATGGGCGGCGGCAAGAGCGTACTCGTACCGCAGTTTACACCGAAGACCGTTGCTAAAATGATCAAATCCGTACGGCCGAATTTTATCGTCGGTGTGCCTACGCTCTTCGACGCTCTGTCGCACGACCCCTTGTTCCAGAAAACCGACCTGTCCTGTCTGAAGGCGACGTTCAGCGGTGCGGATTCGCTTACACCCAAGGTGAAAGAGAAATTCGAGCAGACCGTTACCCGGGGAGGAGGGGATGTCCGGCTGATGCAGGGATACGGCCTCACCGAGGCGGTAACCGCAATCATGGCCATGCCGCTTTCCGAGTACCGGGAAGACAGCATCGGCATACCATTCCCGGATATGCTCGCCAAGATAGTCAGGCTTGGTACGACGGAAGAGGCGCCTCTGGGAGAAGAGGGAGAGATATGTGTCAGCGGCCCGGCTGTTATGCTCGGGTATATCGATCAGCCGGAAGAAACAAACAATACGCTGAAGAAGCACCACGATGGCAGACTATGGCTCCATACCGGCGATATCGGTGTGATGGACAAAGACGGTTTCTTCTATTTCCGGCTTCGGTATAAGAGGATGATCAAGTCTTCCGGCATGAACGTTTATCCCTATCAGGTGGAAAATGTGATCTGCGAACATCCCGATGTTAAGGAAGCATGTGTGATAGGTGTTCCCGACGATGCCCAGGTCCAGCGCGTGAAAGGGTTTGTGGTGCTGAAGGACCCTTCTCATGCAGGACCGGACAAGGCAAAAGAGATCATAGAGCATTGCAGGAAACACCTGATTAAATGGAGCTGTCCAAGGGAAATAGAGTTCAGGAACGACCTGCCGCACACGCTGGTGGGCAAGGTCGCGTTCAATGTTCTTGAGAAGGAAGAACTCGCAAAACTGAAAAAATAATGGTTTTAGCCGTACGGCAGAAAATCACCGGACAGGGACGCTGTTCCGTGGTATGGTAACAAACAGCAGGTAACCATGATGAAAGAGCAAAAAACATTAATTGCAGCAAGAGAATTGTTTAAACAATACGACAAGAAAGTCGCTGTGAACAGGATAAGTTTTCAGGTGGACGAGGGTGAGGTGTTCGGCATCGTGGGTCCCAACGGTGCGGGCAAAACGACGACGGTCAATATGATAACGGGCAAGTGTACAATCGATGACGGCGAACTTTCTATAGTGGGTAAGGATGCGAAAAGCCACGACCGGGGAATACGGAGACTCATGGGCGTTGTGTCGCAGGAAGACAGTCTTGATCCCGACCTCAGCGTTTATGAGAACCTTTTGATATACGCAAGTTATTTTGGCGCGGTATCGAAAGAAAAGATCAACGAACTCCTCGAATTCTTCGATCTTACGCAATACGGAGATTATAATGTCATGGAGCTTTCCGGCGGTATGCGCAGAAGGCTTACGCTTGCCCGCGGGCTTATCAACGATCCGTCTTTACTGATACTCGATGAACCGACGACAGGACTCGATCCCCAGGTCAGGCATGATACGTGGGACAAACTGCTCCAGATAAAAGAGCAGGGCATAACCATTCTGCTGACGACGCACTATATGGAAGAGGTAACGAAGCTGTGCGACAGGGTGATGATTATGCATAACGGAAGCATCGTCGATATGGATACGCCCCGGCATATCGTAACGTCCCGGTATCCCGCGGACGTCATAGAGATCAAGTTCAACAACGGGAGCGATTTTTCCAGTCTCCTCGGCAGCCTGAAAGAATTCGAATTCCGGCATGAATTTTCAAGCAAGTTCGGCTTGATCATTCCCGCGAAATCCGAGGATGTAGGTGCAATCCACAAGAAGTTGATAGAGATTGATCCTCTTTCCTATCCTGTCCGGCGGCCGCCGAATCTTGAAGATGCATTCCTTGCCATAACCGGGACATCCCTGCAGGAGGGCGAATGACTGCAGAGCGGGAGCGGGTTAGGGAGAAGGCTCGTTCAGCTCTATTCTTTTTGTGATCGTTTTGTCCGGC
>JAKAHI010000314.1 GCA_021815065.1 bacterium
TGGTTTCCTCATCGGATTTTCGAAGAATACCTTTATTTGACGCGGGATTATCGCTCATTGCATAAACCTCCTTATTTTACAATCGCATTTTTCGGGTTAACCCGAATCCTTGATACTCTTGAATTTATAGCTTATCTTTATAGTCAACGAGGTGAATTTTGGATTATAAAGATTATTATAAAATACTCGGCGTCGGTAAAAACGCCACTCAGGAAGAAATAAAAAAGGCTTACAAAACTCTCGCGCGGCAGTACCACCCGGATCTGAATCCGGACGATAAAAAGCGATCAGAAGAAAAGTTCAAAGAGATCAACGAGGCTTACCAGGTCCTTGGCGATGCTGAGAAAAAGACCAAGTATGATCAGCTCGGCTATAATTGGGACAGGATTTCAAGTCAGGATCAGTGGGGAAGGAGGAGTTACTCCGGAGCGGGTCCTCAACATTTTGGCGGAGCCAATTTCTCGGATTTCTTTGAAACATTCTTCGGCGGACAGGGAGGGCAGTCCATAAACCTCGAGGACCTCCTCGGAGGGTTCGGGAACCGCCAGCCAGAGCCGGAATACAATACGGATCAGGAATCGGATATCGACATAACCATACCCGAGGCCATAAACGGCACCAAGAGATTGCTCAATATCCCTTCTGCGGATATATGCAGCGTATGCGGCGGTACCGGATATAGAGGAAGGACGGCCACATACAAAGGAAGGAACATATCGAGCCAGAACGTTTGTCCACAGTGTAATGGAACAGGCTACGTGCAGCGCAATAAGACTATAGAGGTGAAAATACCGAAAGGCGTAAAACACGGTTCCAAAATAAAGCTCGCAGGTCAGGGTTCGATAAACCAGCGTTCCGGGAAAAAAGGGGCTTTGTATCTGAACATAAAAGTAAAACCGTCCCCGCCGTTCACCGCAAAGAACGAGGACCTCTATCTCGAAATGCCGGTTTATCCGTTTGAGGCAGTGCTCGGTAAAACCGTCAGTATCCCGTCGCCGACAGGCGGAGAGATAAACCTGAAGATACCTTCAGGCTCACAGAACGATCAATTGTTGAAACTGAAGGACAAAGGCATACAATCGACATCGAGGACGGGCGATCTGTACGTCAGGATCCATATTATTATGCCGGCGAACCTATCTCCCGAAGAACAAAGGCTTATGGAGGAATGGCAAAGATTAAGGGGAAACGACAGTCCGAGAAGATAAGTACATGAAGAAACTGTACCATCTTAAAATTAAACGGGAAGACATAGCAGGGCTTGTTCTTCTGCCGGGTGATCCGCAGAGGTCGTTATATATTGCAGATAATTTTTTGAAATATGCCGAAGTTATAAATGAATACCGCGGACTCAATGCCTATACCGGGTATTATAACAACAAGATAGTGTCGGTCGTTACGTCCGGTATGGGGGCACCGTCGGCAGCTATTGTCATAGAAGAATTGCACAGGCTCGGGGTACACACGATCCTGCGGACCGGTACCTGCGGGGGGGTGGCAAAAAACGTTAAACCGTCTGACCTTGTCATACCCACAGGCGCAGGCTCTATGATAGGCTTCAAAAACGCCTACGGCATCGGAGAAATACCCTCGGTCCCGGATTTTTATATTTTGAAAAACCTTGTTGCCGCTGCCGAAAAACACAGGAACAATGCGTCTCACCACGTTCCTGCAGTCCGTATCGGTCCTATCATGACATCCGACGCATTCTTTTCGGAAAAGAAAGATGCAAAATCATTGGAATCAAAGGGCATACTCGCAATGGAGATGGAGTGTGCGGCACTTTTCGCACTCGGGCATGTTCTGCATATTAAGACAGGGGCTATCCTATTGGCAACCGGCAGCATCAATTACGGTGAACAGGTAGTGGACTCTCCCGCAATACGCGCGTCCATGGACAGCATGATCGAAATCGCTCTGGATACATTGACCCGGAAAATGCAATAAGAGGTTTACTTGTTCTGCTCCAAAGGCGGATGGGCCTCTGGCCCGGACGCGGGCTTATCGCTCATTGCAAAAACTTCCTTATTTTTTAAAAGATACTATTATGTTAATCAAATGATTGTGCCTGCACTGGACTGTTCTGAAATAAGCCCTATATTATTCGTATGAAAGTGGTAAAATGGATAGTGATAATAGGTATCATCATTGCGCTTATGTTTCTGATCAAAGACATAGCTGGTAACGAGCAAAAGCATATTCAGAAAGTAAATGCACGTCATGCTGCAAAAGCGGAACAGTATACAACGGGTATAGCACAGCACGCACGGCAGCAGATCGACAAGGACGTTCAACAGGGCTACAAAGGCCTGCCCATGAGTCCTTCGCAACAATAACCTACGGGACACGGGAAGACTCTTTTTGTTCACACAGGAAGAGTTGTTCGTTTCAGTCCTTCAGAGCTATTTTACAAATGCACGTTCAGGGTTGAGCACGGTCTTGAGGTACTCGCCGGTGTATGATGACTTATTGTGGACAATCTCCTCGGGCGTACCTTTGGCAACAACGTATCCCCCCTTGTCCCCTCCTTCGGGTCCAAGGTCGACGATATAATCCGCCGATTTTATGACGTCGAGATTGTGTTCTATCACAATGACGGTATTGCCCTCATCCACGAGTCTGTTCAGAACATTCAGCAGTTTATTGACATCATCGAAATGCAGCCCTGTAGTCGGCTCATCGAGTATGTACACGGTCCTGCCCGTACTCCTCCTGCTCAATTCTT
>JAKAHI010000315.1 GCA_021815065.1 bacterium
TGAAAAAGGTGCAATCGAGTCGTATGAGGCCGCTCTCCGCATAGATAAAACAAACGGAGACATTCTGATCAAGGCGGCCCGGCTTGCAGCATCCCAGCAAATGTTTGATAAAGCCGCAGCATTTTATAAAGAGGCTACCGCACTGAGCAACATGCCTGATGACACGAAGGCAGAGATAAACTTTGAATATGGTACCGTATTGAAAGGCCTTGCCGCATCGAATGATGCTTATCTGGCTTACAAGGCTGCATACAATTTAAGCCCCTCCAATATCGATTACCGGCTTGCTTACGGAGAATCCGCATACGCCGTCGGTCTGTATAAAGAAGCATACGATGCGTTAAAAAACATAACCTACGCCCACGAACACGAGTTGTTGCCGGAACAATTGTTTCCCCTCTATAAAATATTGTCTGACATAGCAAAAAGGCTCGGAAATATACAACAGGCAGTAGAATATTTGCTCAGAGCGGTTGACATAAACGGCAAGGACATGGACAGCCTCATAACACTCGACGAGCTGACCGCTACGCTGGGCAACTACGAACTCGAGATAGAGGTGCTGGCAAAATTATCGAAAGTACTCGACAAGCCGCTGGACAGGGCTCAGGTATTGATCAAGATTGCAAGGCTCAAGCATGATAAGACCTATGACCTGAACGGTGCAATTCCTCTTTTACGGGAAGCAATGGCGATCATGCCGGACAACACGCAGATATGCAACGAGCTTATCCAGATATACCGGGAACAATCCAATATCGACAATGAAATTGAGATTCTCCTGAAACTCCTCAAGATCGAAAAGAACAGTGATAATTTTGTTGCCGCTGCAATGAGGCTGGGAGATATATATATTGAATTTAAAAACGACACCGGAACGGCAAAGAAATACTATCTTGAGGCTTTAAAGAAAGAACCATCTTCCATAGCGGTACTCAGGAGCCTGGGAAAAACATTTGAACTGGAAGGTAATCTGACGGGGAAGGCAGACCTTTACCAGAAGTTTATCAAGATCCTCCTGCCGAAAGAACCAAAGAACATACTCCCGTTAATAAAAGAACTCGGTGAACTCTATGCAACGAAAATAAATAACAACGAACTCGCCATCCAGCAGTATCAGACGATCCTCAATATAGAGCCGGCGGATGTCCACGCACATTTTTCTCTTGCAGAACTGTTTTCCAAAAATAAAACAATGATATCCGATGCCGTACGGGAGTATGGAATCGTGTTGAAGTATATGCCGGAAAATATTCCTGCCATAAGGTTCCTTTCTAAATATTATGAACAAAAAAAGGACTATGACCGGGTGTTCTTATACTTCAGCACCCTGAAACTGCTTGGTGAAGAAAAAGACCTTGAACGCATCTTCGTAGAGGCGAACAAGAACAAACAGCCCAGACATCCGAAACTTCCGGTATCGGACGATCTGTTCCTTTCCCACATCATGCATATGAAAACAAGGGGGCCGTTGAAAGATATTCTCACCTTCTTCCCCGATTTCGGTGCAAGTCTGTTCAAACCCGATCTGAAGCTCTACGGCGCCGGAAAACAGGAACGGATAACGACGAAATCGACCTCATGGCAGGAATACGGAACGCTGTTGCAACTGCTCGGCATTAAAGATATCGACATTTACCAGACAACAAAGGGTAACTTTAAGATCGTAATCGAAAATACGGATCCTCCCTCTTTGATCGTACATATTCCTTCTTTATCGGATTTCTCCGCTCAGGAAAGGTCTTTCATACTAACGGAATATCTAACATATATAAAATCCGGCTTGGTGCTGCCGGTAAAACTTGGAAAAGAAAAGTTTACGCTGTTTATACATGCATTGGTTAAGGCCTTAAACCCCTCGGCCTCGACCCCTGACGATAAAAATCCCGGTCTTTCGGCCGTAACAAATACCTTAAACGGTATCCTTACGAAAAAACAACGCGCGGCACTTGATGAACCCATAAAGAAATACCTCAAGATGCCGGATACGTATATGGATGAATGGTTTAAAGGCATTGAAATGACGGGTGCGAGAACAGGTGCATTTTTCGTGGGCGATACCGAACCGTTGTTCTCATCTCTCGTAAAGTGGCACATAGGCGATGCGTCGCTCCTCTCGAACAAAGAGAAAAGAAAAGATATCTTCACCTCATCCGAACTTATGCAGGACATCCTGCAGTTCTACCTTTCGGACGGCCATTTTCTCTTAAGAAACAAATTGGGTATGTCCATATTGTCGGTATAATATGGATCGTTTTCTTATCATACGGTTCGGTTCAATCGGCAATACCCTCGTCAGCATTCCGGCAGTACGAGCGATAAGAAAGGCTTATCCCTCTTCTTTCATAGCCATGGTCGTTTCACCGGGTATCGATGAACTCTTAAGCGATATACCATGGATCGATGAACTGATAGTATACGACATGCACGGCACCCACAAAAGCCTCTTAGCCTATTTCCATTTTATACGCAGTCTGAGGAGAAAACACTTCGACACGGCGGTTATGTTCAAACGGTTTTTACGCAGCGAACTCATCGGATTGCTTTCGGGAGCCGGCAGAAGAGTCGGCTTTGAAACCGGCGGAAAATCTAATTTCTTGACGGATCGCGTCCCGTACATCGAGGGCACAAATATCGTGGAATTGAACATGATGCTGCTGCAGCCACTCGGCATCCACGATTCGGATCTATCGCTCGAACTCGATCCCGGTAATTGTAAAAAAT
>JAKAHI010000316.1 GCA_021815065.1 bacterium
AGGGGCTGGTGAAAACCAGCCCCTTACTTAAAAATCATTTTTACAAAAACAAACGGCAGGACAAGTAAGGCCATCGATCCCTATGCCGCATCATAGTTCATCTTTTAACTTTCATTGACAATTCATCAAAATCAATAAAAAATAGATACCGGCAAGCAAAATATGCCTGATCTGAAAAAGGAGGCACTATGTTAGATATTTACATGGATCCGAAAAAAACCGCACTGATGAACGAGACACGGGACTTCGTGAAATCCGTTCCCAAGAAACTCCTCATGGATATGGACGACAATAAGGTCGTTTATCCGGCAGACTATGTCCGCGATGCAGCAAAGAGACATTTGCTGGGACTACGCTTTTCACCGGAGTTCGGCGGCAGAGGTTTGACCTGGGCAGACGAGATTATAGCGCTCGAAGAGGTAGGCGTGCTCGGCACATCGCTCGCCTGTCTGTACTCGCTCGTGAGCATCGTGGGCGAGGCCATTCAAACATTCGGGAGCGATGCCCAGCGTAAAAAATATCTGAAACCGCTCCTTGAAGGCAAGATTTTTTGTGCCGAGGCACTGACGGAGCCGCGCGGAGGTTCTGATTTCTTCGGCGCGACGACAACCGCAAAAAAAGAAGGAGACCACTACATCCTCAACGGACAAAAGAGGTTCGTTGTGGGTGCTGAAGGTGCCGATATATTCCTGGTATATGCAAAGACCGACGAGAAGGCAAAACCGCAGACTTCCCTGAGCGTATTTGTGGTCGAGAGAGACATGGGTGTTGAGGTCAAGCATGTGTACGGATTGCTCGGGACCAGGGGAGGCGGCGCAGGAAGGATTGTGTTCAAGAATGTCAAGGTTCCTGCCGAGAATGTCATAGGTGCCGAAGGCGCAGGAGGTCTTATCTTCAATCAGATGATGATCCCGGAAAGGATGACATCCGCTGCCGGAGCACTCGGAGGCGCACGGGAACTGCTGAAGATCGCCGCTCGCTATTCCGACAGACGGAAGGCATTCGGTCAGAAAATCCGTTCATTTCAGGCTGTCAGTTTCAAGGTTGCGGATAGTATCTTGGATCTGGACTCCGCGGCTGCCCTTGTCCATGCAGCTGCACGGTCTGTAGACGAGTATGGCAGCACGGGCATGACACGGAGGATCGTTTCAGAGGCAAAACGCGCTGCCACGGAGATGGCATGGAGGGTCACGAACAATGTCATGCAGATCCTCGGCGGTATCGGTTACACGAACATCTACCCGGTTGAGCGCGCGCTCAGAGACGCACGGCTCGCCATGATATGGACGGGCACCAGCGAGATTATGAACCTGATAATCCAGCACGAGTACTATAAAGAGGTACTGGGCGAAAAGACAGCGATACGGAACCTCGAAGCAGATGCGCCGGAATCGGACAAAGAAGAAGAAAAGATATACGAGTAAATATAATGAATGATCAAAGAAAGCTGTCATTGCGAGGGCAGTAGCCTGAAGCAATCTTTTTTGTCATTCCATATTTTATGCGGATTCCAGAGAATATAATAAAAAAACTGGATTCCCGCTTTCGTGGGAATGACAAAACAGAACAAGGATTTTTACTGGGGTTTACCCCCGTACTACGATACGGCATTGGAAATGATAATGGAGAAGGAGGCAATATGAAAAGAATGGCTTACTTAGCTTTAACGGCTTTATTGTTCAGTATGCTTACGACAGGGTGCAGCAGTTCGTCATCCGGAGTGAAATCATATAAACTCGGAACATTCAATGTTCAGGTCGGCGGTACAACCCTGTCCGTGACAGACCAATACGGCAGGACCATCCTGCCTGGCTATAACAATACCGTTATGTTCGGCAGCGGCTCGCCATCCGTAAAAGAAACCTTCGGCTCGTTTGCCATTACCGAGACAGCAACATGGATAAAACCTGTATCTTTCAATGTACTCTCCTCAAACAACGGATATATGAGCATTGCGGTAAATACACCTCTCGGCAATGCCTATGCCCAGGGCTTCATACTTATAACCCCTATTAACACCAACATGCTCGGCATATCCATTACGGCACCTGCCGCCACGACAGCAACCGGCCAGCCAATCAACAGGACCATGCTGAACATGGCATGCGGCAGTAACGATCATTTTTACGGGCTTGGCGAGCAGTACAACAGCCTCGATCAAAAGGGCAATATCGTTGGTATATGGACACAGGACCACGGATTCTTGCAGGACACGCTCATTGCATCGAGTTTTCAGGCAGCACTGCACCCGACATACTTCCCCGAGCCCTTTATGCTGACGAGTAAGCCCGCAGGTGTGCTTGTCAGTTCGACAGCGTACAGCAAGTTCGACCTGTGTGCTTCTGATCCAAAGCAGGCAAGCATAGAGCTCTGGGACAACACTATGCAAATTATTCTTATCTCGGATTCGGATCCGATCCATATAATCCAGGACTTCACGGGCATTGTGGGCAGACAGCCCCTTTCTCCGCCCTGGGTCATCGGACCGTGGATTTCGGTCGAGGGCGGCAGTCTCTCTTTAACAACCGCTGCAAACCAGTTGCGTGCGAACGGCATACCCTCCTCCGCGATATGGTACCAGGACTGGGTCGGAGGAAACGCTGATGGAGCCAGGTATGACCTGCCCTACCACTGGACACCGGATTATACCCTGTATCCCGATATGGCAGGGGTGAACTTGACCCTCAATACCATGGGGTTCAAGGCACTCGCATACTTTAACAG
>JAKAHI010000011.1 GCA_021815065.1 bacterium
CCGGAAGGAGAACGGTATCCTTCACTGGTCGCGCGGAACGCCATACGGCAGGAAAAGCTCATCGGTATAGCACCGGGTTCAACGTGGGGAACGAAACAATGGACGCAGGAAGGATATGCAGAATTGATCAAACGATTGCATGAAAAAGGTTTTCGTATGGTACTCATTGGAAATAAAAGCGATGCAGCGGTTGCGGACAGGATAAAGGCCATTGCGGGTGTCGGGCTCGACGATATGACCGGTAAAACGGGGCTGAAAGAACTTATAGAATTGCTCTCAAGCCTGAGATTACTGATATCGAACGATAATGGCGCGATGCAGGTGGCCCAGGCGCTCAATACGCCCATAGCGGCTCTGTTTGGCCCCACCGTTCCCGAACAGGGCTTTGCCCCCATTCGGCAGAATACCGTTGTAATCGAAAGCAAAGGGCTTTACTGCAGGCCATGCTCTGCTCATGGGCCCATGGAGTGCCCCGAAGGCCATTTTTTATGCATGAAGTCCATTACACCGGACGCTGTGTACAAGGTGGTGGAGGAAATGGCAGGTGAACGGGTTGGGGGAGTTGACGCATGAGAATTCTTATCAGCAGGACCGACAGGATAGGAGACCTGGTGCTGTCGACGCCGGTCTTCGAGGCCATAAAAAAACACCTGCCGGACGCCTCTACGCTGGTCATGGCACGAAAAGGCATCATAGACGTTATCAGCGACAACCCGTTTGTCGATGAGTACATAACCTACGATCCCATGGGAGCGCATAAAGGATTCAGTGGTGCCCTGGCCCTTTCAAAAACGATACGACAAAAGCATGTCGATATCGCAGTCGAATTGTTCATGTCGTTTTATCCCGCACTCGCTGTCAGGCTTGCAGGTATAAAAAAGATAATCGGGCCGGGCTCGAGGATTTACTCCTTTGCGCTCCTGACCGATGTTATACAACAGCACCGTAAAGAGTCTAAATATAACGAGGCTGCTTATAATCTTATGTTGTTAAAGCCGCTGGGCATGGATGAAATGAATATTAAACCGCGGGTGTACCTGTCCGACAACCAGGACAGCTGCGAAAAATTCCTGTTGAATCAGGGCGTGAAACCGTTCAACTACTTCGTTGTTCATCCGGGTATGGGCGGGTCTGCGAAGAACCTGTCCGTTGAAAAGTACGTGATGTTGATCAGGGCCATGACGGAACGCTATAAGCTGCCTGTGGTATTGACCGGAAGCTATGTGGATCATACGGCGGTAAACAGAATAACCGCTGAGCTTCATGACAATCCTCAGGTCAAAGATATGTGCTGTGTCCTGTCCATGCACCAATTAAAAATGGTCTTATTTTTTGCAAAGGCCATGATAGGTCCGTCAACGGGACCAATGCACATATCAGCAGCACTTGGCAGGCCGACCGTTGCCGTATTTTCACCGATAAAGGCGCAATCCGCGGCACGCTGGTCTCCCTATTTACTTCGTAACGCTGCTGTAGTAGAACCGGAAACGGGATGTTCAGAACAGTACACGTGTAATAAAAAATGTTTACATTATGATTGTATGGATTCAATAACTATAGAAAAGATATTAAAAAAGTTGGAGGAGTTAATTGCGATTTAACAGCGCTGTCAGGCTGATCGGACCGCTCAGAAGGCCTCTCAGAAATTATATACTGAGCAAGAGACTGAGATTTCCAAAGCTTATCTCTCTTGAACTCACGAACGCCTGTAATGCCCGGTGCGTTATGTGTCCGAGGGACCAGATGAGCAGAAAGATAGGCACCATGGGCATGGATGTTATAGAAAAATTATGCCGTGATGCCTACAAAAAGCCCGTGCAGAAGATCAATATGTTCGGCTTTGGAGAGTCTTTGCTGCATCCCCGGCTCATTGAAATCATCGGCTATGTAAAAAAATCCCTTCCCGGCGTTGAATTGAACCTCAGCACAAACGCCCAGCTTTTAGATGACCGTCTTGCGTCCGGACTGCTTGCTTCCGGCATTGACAGGATCAACATAGATATAGACGGAGTTACGAAAGGAACGTACGAACAGGTCAGGAAGCAGCTGAAATTCGAGACCGTGATCGCCAATATCAATAACTTGATACAGATGCGGAACAAACTGCATTCCAGGGTCGTCGTGTCCGTTACGATCATTGAAATGGATCTGACAAAGGCGGAGGTAAAGCCGTTTCAGCGGTTATGGTCGGGTGTTGCCGATATCGTTTATGTAAATCATTACAACACCTGGACAGGGGTCTTTCCCGACAGGAATACCCGCAAGGTCAAGCTGAATAAATTCAATGTCCCCTGTAAGAATCCGTGGAGGGAAATGATCGTGAATTATAATGGAAGCATAGCGTTTTGCTGTATGGACTTCAATTCAACGGTCGTTATCGGCAATATCATGGAGCAGACAATCGAGGAGATATGGCGCGGTGAGAAAATGGAAAATTTGAGACGATTGCACCTCCAGGGCAGGTATAACGAGATACCGATATGCAGCCGGTGCAATGAATTCGTTTTCCAGAGCGACACATTCTGGGCCAATCTTTTCTAAAAATGAAAATACTGCTTTTAAGATTCAGTTCTCTCGGTGACGTAATTCTGACCATGCCGGTTGCCCGGGCTCTGGTGCGCGCAATGCCGGGTGCATCCGTGGACCTCGGTACAAAGCTCGAATATCGGGGCCTGTTTACCCCGGCATCCCCGTTCACCGCCGTACACTACCTCGATGATGCCGGTGCTTTGCCGTTTATAAAAACCGTAAATGAGCAGGGATACGATATCATCGCCGACCTGCACGCAAGCCTCAGAACCACCGTGATGATGCCGTTGCTGAAAGCCCGGGTAAAGAAAAGGTACAGGAATGGGGCTTTTTCACGCAGGTTTTTTGTCGGAACGGGGGTAAAACTATCGGCTTTCCCTACTGTACTTCAGAGGTATCTGAGCACGTTTGCCCTGACGGACATTCCCGGGGCACCCTGGTTTGCCCTCGGCAAAGAGGAGAGGAGAAAGGGCAGTCTTATCTTAAAAGATGCCGGCATTCATAAAGACAGGGTAATCGGTGTTGCACCGGGTGCAAAATGGGATACAAAAAAATGGGATATCAGCCGTTACGCAGAGCTTGCCCGCAGGCTCGAAGATAAAGCGTATGACGTTATTTTCGTTTTTGGTAAAGGGGATGAAAAGGACAGGGACATGCTCTTGAATATATCCCCGGATTTCAAGATGCTGAACACCGCCGATTATACCCTGCGGGACATGGCTTATGCAATAGGGGAAATGGATGTGTTTGTCAGCAGTGATACCGGGCTTATGCATCTTGCCGAGGCAGCGGCTACACCCCTTGTCACGATGTTCGGACCAACCACCCGGGAGTTCGGTTTTTTCCCTGCCGGACAAAAAAGCATTGTACTGGAAAAGCAGCTCGTGTGCAGGCCATGCACCGTTCATGGCTCTGAGAAATGCAAACAGGGGGTCCATACCTGCATGGAGGACATCACGGTTGAGAACGTAGAATCGGCCGTTCTGAGTCTCATCGATACTGTGCCGGCAGCGAGTGCGGGGATGGTATAGATATGTCCGGGTTGTCCGTTGTCATTGTTACCCAGAACGAGCAGGACAGGATCCGGCAATGTCTTGAATCGGTCGCATGGGCGGATGAGATCATCATTGTTGATGCGTTCAGTACGGACAGGACGATCGAGCTCTGCAGGCCGTACACGGACAAGATATACAGCAGGCGCTGGGATGGGTTTATACCGCAAAAGAACTATGCATTGTCCCTTGCAACGAAACAATGGGTGCTCTCTCTGGATGCGGACGAACAGTTGTCCGGGCAGGTACAAACGGAAATCAAGGACGTACTGAAAGGACATGACCCTGATTGCGCCGCTTATTCCATGCCGAGGAAAACGTGGTATCTCGGGAGATGGATGCTCCATTCCGGCTGGTACCCGGATCGAAAGGTAAGGCTCATCAGGAAGGGCACTGCTCTGTGGGGAGGGATCGAACCTCATGACGTACTGCAGGCAAAGGGCAGAGTCTGTGCGTTGAAGGGCGATATCCTTCATTATTCTTTCCGAAATCTCTCCCACCACATAAAGAAACTCGATTATTTTACGGATGCAGCTTCCATGGAATTGATAAAATCGGGAAGGCGTGCGGGTATTCAAGGCATGGTCATGCACCCTGCCGGTATGTTTTTTAAGATGTTTGTTCTCAAAAAGGGTTTTCTGGACGGCATGCAGGGATTTATTGCTGCAGGTGTATCCGCATTCCATGTGTTTATGAAATATGCAAAGGCATGGGAAGCGGGCAAAGGGATCCAAGAGAAAGGGATTGGGAATACATGAGGATCGTGGAAGTCATCAATGTACCCTGGTGGAATGCTGCCGCTGAATACTGCATTTCCATAAGCAGTGCATTGTCAAAAAGGGGGCACGATGTGATCGTCCTTTGCGAGAAGGACACGCCGTCGTACAAGAAAGCCGTTGCAGAAAACCTGCAGGTTGAATCCCTGCTCAGATTCAGACCGCTGCATTTTCTTTCGGATCTGTTTGCGATAAAGAGCACGTTCAGGACATTGTACAACGATGTGCAGATCGTCAATGTTCATACGGCCCATACCCAGAGCTTGTTCGTTATAGCAAAAGTGCTGTTTGGTCTGAGGTATAAACTTATCAGAACGCGCGTTGACTCAAGAAAGATCAAGCGGTATCCTTTCAATAAATTCTCCTATAAGAGCATGAGCGGTGTTATCGTAGCGAACAAAGCAGACCAGGAAGAGATCGGATCGTTTACAAACTTACCCGGGAACAGGATTAAGATAATCCACGCGGGTGTGGACACAGACAGATTCAGGCAGACCGGCAAGAAAGCAGAGAGCAGGCAGAAGTTCCACATACCATCCGATGCGCCGGTGATAGGCAATATAGCACGGCGTTCTCCGGTAAAAGGCCATGATGTTTTTTTTAAGGCCGCACAGCTTGTTCAGAGCGATATGAAGAACGCCTTTTTCGTTACTGCCGGTGTCGATGATACGGTTTCCCTGGAGTCTTTAAGAGGTATGGCAGAGCAGGCAGGCGTACTTGAAAGAACGCTGTTCCTGGAGTATGTGGACAATGTCGAAGAACTGATAAACTGTCTTGATATCGGCATTGTGAGTTCGGTCGGTTCGGAAAATCATTCGCGCATAACGCTTGAATACATGGCGTGCGGCATTCCCGTCGTGGGCTCAAACGTAGGCGACATAGCGGAATTGATAGAAGATAGAAAAACCGGATTCCTTGTCAGGGCAGGGGATTTTGTTGCAATGGCGGATGCAGTTATCCGGTTATTGAAGGACAATGAGCTGCGGGAGATTTTTGGTTACAGTGCCCGCAGACTTGCAGAACAGAAATTTTCTGTAAACAATTTTGCGGAATCAACAGAGCTGTTTTACATGGGAGTCATGAGCAGGAAGGGATAGGGAAGGTACGGTACGCAAATGGAAACTATAAAAGAACACGCCGGATTTTTAATCATCCATACAGGTCAGATAGGGGATAATCTGCTTACGACCCCGGTAATAAGGAGCATAAGAAAGGCAAGGCCTGACGCATACATTGCATTCCTGACGACCCCGCCGAACATTCACGTTTTTACCTATAATCCCTATCTTGACGAAATTATACTGCTCGATAAATCGATGCAGGTTGGCGAGTACACAAGATTTTTGCTGAACATCAAAAAGAGAAGGTTTGATGTAGTACTGGATTACCTTTGCAACCCGAGAACCGCATTCATAACGTGGTTTTCTGACGCACGGCAGAGGATTGGCTATGATCTCAGGTTCCGCAAATATGCGTACAATGTCGTGGTAACCAGGGACCCAAAACCGAAATACAGCGTTGATTTTAAATATGACCTGTTGAAAGGCCTCGGTATTCAGGGAGACGGGTATGGACTGGACCTTTTTATACCGGAGTCAGCAGACAGGTTTGCCATGGAATTCCTGTCCGGCATAAAGAAAGAGCCCGCACCGCTGATAACAATGTCTGTTGTCAGCAGAAGGGCGTATAAGCAGTGGGCGCCGGAGAGGTTTGCAAGACTCGGCGATATGCTTATCAGCAAGCTCGGGGCATCACTGCTCCTGTTATGGGGGCCGGGAGAGAAGACGTATGTTCAGCAGGTCATGTACATGATGAAGCATAAGCCGTTTCTGTCGCCGCAAACCGATTCTATCAAGGAACTTGCAGCTATAATCCGGCATTCGGATATGCATATCGGCAACGACAACGGTGTAAAGCATATAGCCATAGCAATGCAAACGCCGACCCTTACCATCCATGGTCCGAGCGATCCCGTAAGCTGGGATCCGCCCGACAGCCCTTTTCATGTTTGGATTAAAAAGGACGCCGGATGCGGCAAGTGCGTGCCGCGTAATTGCAAGTACGAATTGAAGTGCCTTGATGCTGTCCAGCCGGACGAGGTGTTTGGGCTCGCGGAGCTCCTGCACAAAAGGACAAGCGGCATACAAAGGAATGCGGTTTAGCACCGGCAGAACGGCGTATGACACCCTTTGATAAATGGCTTGCGGTTGTTCTTACCACGATAAATCCTCTCACCGGCAGGGGCATGGCAATCCCGCTCGGTATAGAGTTCGGCCTGCCCATAGTCCTCGTATCTCTTGTGTCCGGAGTGACCAACTTCATCCTTGCAGTCGCACTGGTTCTGTTTGTGGACCGGTTCGGACATATCCCGTGGATTCGAAAGTATATAGACAGGAAACGCGGCAACAAAGTAACGCAGTTTATACAGGGGAAAGGGCTTCTCTATTCTGTAGTGCTGGGACCTTTTATCCTTGGTACGTTTGCGGTTGTGCTCGTGTTTCAGGCGCTCGGTGCCGACAGGAAACGCATGATTCTGTACAGCCTCCTCAGTGCCATCATCGTGACCCCGGTACTGGCATGGATCTCACCGCTCTTTGTGGACATATTGAATCAGTACAAAAGGATGCTGCATTTTTAAACCCGGCAGATGCCGTTTCAGGTTAACCCGAAAAAGGCGATTGTAAAATAAGGAGGTTTATGCAATGAGCGATAAGCCCGCGTCAAATAAAGGTATTCTTCGAAAATCCGATGAGGAAACCATACCGGGTAATTGCATATAAACATACAGAGGACTAAAATCTCGTTTCTATATGGAAACGTAGAGATATCAGGAGGATCGCGGGATTGAGCGAATAATTAAACCTCCTTATTGCATTTTTCAGGTTAAGAGGATTTTGCCTTGTCTATGATTTCTTCTATAGAGGCTATGACCCTGTCCAGCGTGTCGTTGATTACGATATAATCATACCGCTGCGCTTGCTTCATCTCCCGCGCCACCCGTTCCAACCGCAGGACGAGCCGGTCTTTTTCACCCCGTGCCTCTAACCTTTCCTTGAGCGCATCGAGCGACGGCGGTTTGATGAATATGGACACGGCTTCCGGATAAAGGGCTTTGATCGATGCGGCGCCTTTTATATCGATATCGATGACTGCATGGTTGCCTGTTTCTGTGATTGCATTGATCCCGGCCTTCGGCGTTCCGTACCGGTACCCGTTTATTTCAGCCCATTCTGCAAGCTGGTTATCCTCGATGAGCCGCGTGAATGCCGGCTCCTCGACAAAGAAATGATCCACGCCGTCCCGCTCTTCGGGCCTCTTTGCCCGTGTTGTGTACGTTATACATTGTTTGAGCAGGGGCACCTCATTGAGGAGCCGGTGGATGATGGTCGTCTTGCCGGCGCCCGAAGGACCGGATATGATAATGATCAGTCCTTTCTTATCCATCTGCGGCTTTTCACTCCACGTTCTGAGCAAGTTCCTTTATCCTCTCTACGATATTCTTGGCATCTATGACGCCGGTGGTTATGTCCGCTTCCCCTGCCTTGGATCCTATGGTGTTCAGCTCCCGTATGAACTCCTGCGTGAAAAATTCCAGCTTTTTACCGACAGTTCCCCGGGCATCGAGGAGCTGTACGAAGGCCTTCAGGTGAGTCTGAATGCGTTTTATTTCTTCGTGCACATCTATCTTGTCGATGTAGTTCCCGATGATGACCTCCGGGGATATTGCGGCATCGGACGATTGTTTGACATCCTTGATACGCTCGATTGTTTTTTGCCGGTATTGTTCGATTATACCGGGAATCCTGCCCTCTATGTTCTTCACGGCCGCATTGATGCCCTCAATGAGGGATTGAAGCTCTTTTCTGATCTCCTCGCCTTCCGTATCACGCATAAGCACGGCTTTTTTTGCGGCCTCTTCCACGATGTTGATCATATCGTTCACGGCACTGTCCGATACGGGCTTGTCGTCCTTCAGGAAAAAATCCGGCGAATGGGTAAACACATCCACGGTTATGCGGCCCCTGAGACGCAGGGCTTTTTTTATCGTTTTGAGGAGTTCTATATAAAGACCCGCCTTTTTACTGTCGATGGTAAAGGGCCACCGCTGCTTGTACTCGTAGTTTTTGATCGTTACATTAAGGAATATACTTCCCCGTGAGAACTTGCTCTTCAATGCCCTTATCAGGGGCACCTCGAAAACGGAAAGCTCCCTCGGCAGCCGTACGTTCACGTCGAGGTACCGCCCGTTGAGTGTTTTCAACTCGCACGAAAGCCCAAACCCTTCCACGATACCTGTGGCAATACCATAGCCGGTCATACTCTTCATAGAGTCCCTCCTGTAAGTGCGGTCAGCCGTTTTATGAATTCATCGACGAGCGTTTCCGCTTTGTCCTTTTCCGTGAGTTCTGCATAAATCCTTACTACGGGTTCTGTTCCTGAAGCCCGTGCCATCAGAAACCCCCCATTTTTAAATATGAACTTGTAGCCGTCCCTGTCGTCGGTCTCGTAATTGCCGAAGTTAACCATCAGCCTGTCCTTGTTGCGCATGATAGTATCGTATACCGTTCCCGGGTTGCCCACATGCAGGTCTTTTCTCCTGTAATAATACCTGCCGGTGACGGCATACATGGCCTCTATCAGTTCCTGTAAGGATTTTTTCCTTTTCAGCATCATCTGTGTAATCAGGATGCCGGCAAGCAGTCCGTCACGTTCCGGAATATGGGCTGCGATGCCTATGCCGCCGCTTTCCTCGCCGCCGATCATAACATTGCCCTGCTGCATCAGTTCGCAGATATACTTGAAGCCGATCTTCGTCGTGTGCAGTTTCAGATTGTAATGCGCACACAGCTTGTTGATCATTTCGGTACTTGAAACCGTTTTCGCCACCTCGCCGTTCATGCCCATCTCCTCGACGAGGTACATGATCAGCAGTCCGAAGACCCTGTGTGCGTCAACGTACTCGGCGTCCTCGTTTACCAGAGCTATTCTGTCGGCATCGCCGTCGAGTGCAATGCCGATGTCGGCTTTATTTTTCCGGACAGCCTCTTTGAGCGGTGCGAGGTTTTCATCAATGGGTTCCGGGTTTGTGCCTCCGAAATACGGGTTGACGGTATTCCGGATCTCGATGACCTCATGTCCGAGGTCTTCGAAGATGTGCGACAAAAGTCCCTGGCCGGAGCCGTGCATGGGATCGATGACTATTTTCAGTCTCTTTTTGCCGTGGAGCTTCCTGTCGATAAACCGTTCTATGTCCTGCCGGTAGATATACTTGATATCTATCGTTTCGTTGAACTCATCCGGCTGTGTGTCTTCTCCGGGTGTTTTGGAGACAAGCTCCGAAAGCCGGTTTGTTACCTCGGTCGGAACGGCGCCGCCGTAGTGCGATTTAAACTTAATGCCGTTGTATTTCGGCGGATTGTGACTCGCAGTGATCATGATGCCGCCGTTAAAATGAAGGCCCTTTGTCGCATTCGACAGCACCGGGGACGGGCAGAAGCTCTCGGAAAGCAGCACCTCGAGCCCCTGCTTTGCTGCTGTGTTGGCAGCGTGCTGGGCAAATTCTTTCGACAGAAACCGCGTATCATATCCGATGAGCAGTTTCTTGCCTTTGTTCTCGCGTATATATTCTGATATGGCCTTTGCAATCCGCTCAACCGTTTGAAAATTAAAATCATACCCTATGATTCCTCTGTACCCTTCCGTACCGAATGATATTTTGTTCATGATCTCTCCTTAATCTATGGATTTATAAACAAGGTTTTAATTGTTTTCAATAATATAAGCATGTCAAAGACGAGTGAACGTTTCTTCAGATAGTAAATGTCGAACTTCAGCTTTTCGTAGGTATCGTCGATTGAAGATGCGTACTTGTAATTTATCTGCGCCCAGCCTGTGATCCCGGGCTTTACGATATGCCGGATCTCATAATAGGGTATCTTTTTCTTCAGACGTTCCACAAACTCGGGGCGTTCAGGCCTCGGACCGACGAACGAAAGGTCACCCTGAATGACATTGATGAGCTGCGGCAGCTCATCGAGATGGGTACTCCGTAAAAAGCCGCCGACCGCGGTGATACGCGCATCATCCTCTTCTGCCCACTGCGGACCTTCGGACTCCGCGTCCGGCACCATGGTCCTGAATTTGTACAGGGTGAACAGTTTCTCGTATTTGCCGACCCTCCGCTGTTTATAAATAATGCTGCCGCTCGATGTCAGTTTTATCACCAGTATTATTGCGGCTATGACCGGCAGGGCTGCCAGCGTCAGGATGACCGCCAGTCCGAGTTCTACCGGCCTTTTCGCAGAGTCGAACAGCGAGTGTTGTGCGGAAAGATTTTCTATGACCCAGGACTCCTCGAGTTCGCTGAGGGGAATTTTCCCGAATATCTCTTCGTAGAATGTGGAGACGTCCTTTATCCCGATGCCCTTGAACAGGGTATTGTAGATGTGCCGTACCATGAGTTTGTCTTTTTTGATGTAATCCGGGATTATAAGCAGGTCAGTAGAGGCAAGTTTTTCCGCGAAGCTGTTGTCTATGGTCTCGATCCGGTGCCGGATCCTATAGCCGATCTGCGGGTTGCCAGTGATGTAATTCACCAGCAGCTCTTCGTCCTGGTTACTGCCGATAATGGTGACGTTGAGCGGCGTCATGGACGTTACCAGAACAATATTATAGATATGTCTCCATGCGTACTCCAGCACACCGAACAGCAGGAAAAACAGAAAGAGGTTCGTTTTGGGCGAAACGCCGAATGCAGTTACCAGGTAGAAGAACAGGATGGCAGCCAGAAACATGATGAACATGACGATCATGAAGTTCCTTTTGAAGACAAGGTTGTTTTTCAGGTTCTTCAGGTCGTAAAACCCGCCTATGTAGAACAGGATCAGCCAGAGACAAAAGAGCAGGCTGAACGGGACGAGATGATAGCGTATGAGCTCATGATAAAAACCCCCATGGTACCGGATGATCAGCATTGCTACAAGGGAGACGTACATGA
>JAKAHI010000012.1:0-8999 GCA_021815065.1 bacterium
CCGAATGCCTGTGTAATCGGTGTCTTGTATCTGATCTCCACACCAAGGTCTACTATCTTCTGGATTTCTTTCTCAAGCACATAGTTCGGCAAACGGTATCGCGGTATACCGAATCTCACCATGCCGCCTGCGGTATCCGAAGCCTCAAACACCGTCACCTGATATCCCCTGAGTGCCAGATCATGGGCGCACGAAAGACCGCCGACACCGGCACCGATAACGGCAACCTTTTTGTTTTTCTTTTGCTGTTTTGAAAGTATTGGTGCATCCATGTCCCAGCCATTGCTGTTCGGGATGAAACCCGTCAAGAGCTTGTTCTGCGTATCGGGCTGTCTTGATTCGGCACCATAGCGTTCACCGAGAAATTTCTTCAGGGAGCGGATGGTGATGGGTTCACCGATATTGACCTTGCCTTTCCTGCATGCATCTTCGCAGGGGGCCGCGCATACCCTTCCGCAGACAGAGGCAAAGGGGTTCGGAGACCGTGCAATCAGATAGCCCTCTTCATATTCACCTTTCGGGACACTCTGCACATACATGCCTGCATCGGTGCGAATAGGACATCCCATCATGCAGAGGACTTCTTCCCGGAAAGAGGGTAAACTTCTCAATCTCACTTTATATTTATTCATGTGGTTTACTCCAGCGAGTGATAGAATCAATAAGTTAAGTTCTCTTTGAAAATTTCAAAGAAAAATCGGACTTGAGCTTATTTTTTCGTTTGATCGCTTGCTTCAAAAAAGGAAATTAATTCTTTAACTTCCTGCGGAGTCAGGTCCTGTTTGGGCATGGGCAAACCATATTCTTTTTCCAAAGATTGAGCTGTTTTGTCTGTTTTTAGCATTTTGCTCGTGTCCTGCAACCAGTCCGTCAGCCATTTTGTCGTTCTTGTCTTCGTTACCCCTTTGAGATCGGGTCCTACCAGCTTCCCCTTGCCGATAGTGTGGCATGCGGTACAACCCTTGGTTGCAAAAAGTGCCGAGCCTTTTTTTGCGAGAGCCTGGGTATTCTGGATACCCGCAGCATAGACCACGGTTGCCAAAGAAACGAGAATTGATACTGCAATCGCTATCCTTTTCATTTAAATTTCCCCCTAATAGATTAATTAAAATTACTGTACCGGATTGGTCATAATTAATTTTACAAATAATAAAATGTTTATTGTTCTTAAATTTTCAATAGTATTTTGTCAAGCGTTTTGTTACCCTGCCTGTAGGGCAATAATCGAAATACTTGACTTGTTTGACAAAATTATGTGTTTAGATTTAATCTTTATTTGATAAGGGGTGGGGTAAAATGAATAACAATATAATCAAGTATCTGACCTTAATTGTAGCACTGTTTTTATTCTCTGCGAATGCACAGGCAGCGACAAATGCGTGTCTGGTCTGTCATAAAACACTGCCGCAGGACAAGGTCGAGTGTGTTACGGATTGCTGGTTGAGGTCGCTCCACAAGCAGAATGACGTAACCTGCGATGCATGTCACGGCGGCAATGCGGATATTGCAATCAGTAATGTGAAACAGCTTTCACCGGAAGCATTTGCGAAGGACAAAGCACTTGCCATGTCTCCGGCAAAGGGATTTATCGGCATACCGAAAGGCAAAATGATGTTCGATGTGTGCGGGAAATGCCACAACGACTCAGTGAACAGATACAAAAACAGTATCATGGGTATCGCTTATATTGATAACAAAGGCGGACCGTCCTGTGTCGATTGTCATTCAGCGCATTACGTTATCATACCGGATGTTCCAAAGACGTGTGAAAAGTGTCATAAAGATACGACGGGGTTCGACCAGATCGACCCTATGAATGTCAATGATGCAACGGTAACCGAACTTTCGAGGATACGGATAAAACTTGCGGAAGAAAAGGTGAAGGGTAAAGAGCCGCCGCTATTTCCGAAAGAGCTTGGTTCTTTCCAGATAGGATTCGTGGCATTCGGCGCCATCATTGTTTTATTCATCATCGCCTATATTATTTACATTCTTATCGAGAAAAGGGGGTAACATGGGATTTGAAATTATAAACAGTCAAAAGCCGTCCTATTCTATGGCGGCCGCAGGAGCAATTGTGCTTCTGTCCATCCTGTCTCTGTGCATAAGTGTACTGTTTGCTTATCTGTTTATAACAGGGAAAGGCAACAATTTTATATATGGAACGCTGTTGTCCACGGAATTTTTAATCGCGGGGATTGTTCTCGCTCTGTATTTAAAATACTTCCTTGGATTCAGAGAGGTGTCTGAAGACAGAGAGGAGGAACTATTATGGTAAATGAACCCGGTAAGACACCGGACACCATGGACAAAAAAGGTATAACAAGAAGGAAATTCATCCTCGGCACAATTCTTGTGGCAATTGCTGGGGCTCTGGGGTCCCTTTTCTCCCTGCTGAAGGTGCTGGCTCCCTCAAAAAAGGGCAGCGGATATGTATCAACAATCAGCCCGGGTGATGTACTCGTTTATGCAACAGGCAGCAAAATAGGCATGGAGATAAAGGCAAGTTCGATGAATGCAGGAGATGCGGAACTCGTATATCCAAAGGGCAAATCATCAAACCCGGCAAACCTTGTCCAGGTCATAAAGCTCAGTGAACAGGATTTTAAAGCTCCCACGAATGTACAACTTACGGACAAGGGCTTTGTTGCTTACAGCGCGATATGTACACACCTCGGATGTACGGTATCATGGGTTAAAAACCAGAATTCTCCGGATGCATCCTATACCGAATGCTTCTGTCATAACAGCATATTTAACCCGTCAAGAGGCGACCTTGTCGAAGGCGGACCCGCTCCGATACCGCTTGCACAGATAGGAGTCAGGGTTAATAACGACGATACACTTTCTTTTACAAGTGATTTTACAGGCCCGATAGGACCTCAGGTTTAATAGAAAAGGGGATTATGTCATGTTTAAATGGTTTGATGAAAGATTGGAATTAAAAAAATTCAAGGAAAAATTCTTATCTAAAACTTTTCCGACCCACCCGACATTCTTGATCGGAGAGATAGCCTTGTTTTCCTTTATAACCCTTGTCGTTACGGGTATATTCCTCGGCCTTCTCTATGAACCGTCTACAAAGATGGTCTCTTTGTTCGGGGCGATGGTACCTGCGGCATACGCCAGTGTGGTTAGGATCGATCTCCTTCCCATGGGTATGCTGATACGGCGTATCCATCACTGGTCCGCGATGATTATGATCGCTGCCATCCTTGCTCACCTCATGAGGGTATACTTCACGTCGGCATACCGTAACCCGCGGGAGATAAACTGGTTCGTAGGGCTTGGTCTGTTCGGCATTTCCCTGTTTGCCGCGTTTACCGGTTATTTGCTACCGTACAGCAACTTCTCTGTAACAGCGACATCGATCGGGTATTATATTGCGAAGTCGGTCCCGTGGATCGGGAACTGGATTTCCACCTTATTGTTTGCGGGAGATTTCCCGTCGAATGCAACAGTACCGCGGTTTTTCTTTTTGCACGTAATGTTCATACCGTTCTTACTGGTCAGTCTTATCGTTTTGCACATGGTGATCCTCGTCAAACAAAAACACACGGAACCGGCGGTAAACCGTACCAAAAAAGAATCGCAAAACGGCAAACGGCTCATCGGTATACCCATCTGGCCGGAGCAGGCCATTATAAGTATAGCGTTCTATTTCTTTTTATTGTTTGTCATTGTTTTGATAGCAACCTATATACCTCTCAATCCCATTGAGAGCTACGGCCCCCCTGCAGCGGGTACGCCGGTCATGAGGCCTGACTGGTATTTCCTTATTGTATACGGCTTTCTTAAGCTCATACCGGGAGACCTGTCGTTTTCTATCTTCGGCGGCAAGATCACGCCTGAGACCATCGGCGGGGTCATATTCCCCACATTTTTAATTCTTGTTTTTGCACTGATCCCTCTTCTCGACAGGGCAAAACAGCCACAGCATTACATTTCCAATCCCCTGCACAGGCCGTTTATGACAGCACTCGGTATAACCGGCGGGGTCTTTCTGACCATGCTCATTGTTTCCGGTTATATCGATGTTCTTAAAATAGCGCCAAAAACAATGATACTCTACGTTGTTCTTGCAACGGCAGCTGCAGGGGCCGTTTCATACTCTTTATTACGGGTATACAATAGAAATAAGAACGGAGGGAAAAATGTTTAAATCAATAAAATATGCCTTTGCATTTTTTGTCTTACTCGGCGGCCTGCTCATTGCAGGCATACAGGCTTATGCGGTAAATATCACCGCAGAAAACAATTCCTGTGTCCGGTGCCACCTGGCTTTGTCGAGCACCAGCTTCGTGGGAACAAAGTCTCATAGCTGGAATGGATCGATACATCAGGAACATGGTGTAACCTGTGATAAATGTCACGGCGGTGACCCTGCAGCAAAATCAGAGAGGCTGGCGCATGTCGGAGTGTTCAGCTCGAGCAATCCGGACAGCGATGTTTATTATAAAAATATTCCCAAGACCTGTGGTAAATGTCACGGAGCAGAGTATTATAAATTTACCCAGAGTTTCCATTATAAAAAGCTTGAAACAACCGGTCAGGGGCCAAACTGCGTAACCTGTCACGGTTCTATGGTAACATCGGTGCTGCAACCCGACGATCTGGCGAATGTTTGCGAGCGATGCCACAATGCAAGACTGGGTGTATTCCCGTACGTTCCGGAAAAAGCCAAGGCTGTATTGCTCTTACTTCAGGAAAACAAGTCGCTCCTCTCTGCAGACAAAAAGCTGTACACATCGAAGGCTGATCTTAAACTGCTCGATACGGCACAGGCAAATATCTCATCCGCACGGCTCGAGTGGCATACCTTCGATCTGGATGCAATTTTACGATACCTGCAGAATGCTTACGGATCGCTTGAGCAGTTGAACCAGCCCGCAAAAACGGCTGTGCAGAAAAAACCCGCTGCAAAGAAGAAATAATACCTACAGAGAATCTTGCATTATAGCGTGTATCTTCTACGCCGCTATAATGCAAGAATGGGTTAATACGATTTGTCTATCTCGGCCTTTTTCAGTAGATTGACAATGTCCGTATGGTCTTCAGCTGCTGCCCATGACAAGGCACTGTCACCGAATTTGTCTATGACATTTATAAAGGCGCCGTGCTTCAATAAGAGCTTGACTGTGTCTGTATGCCCCGAGTACGCTGAAAGCATGAGGGCCGTCTGTCCATCTGCATTCTTTGTATTAACATCCATGCCCGCCTGTAAAAACAGTTCGACTACCTTTGAATTGCCGTCCCTGGCACTGTTCAAAAATTGTTCCGGAGTATACTGAACATTCAGCTTGCTTAAATCCTTGCGTGCTGTTTCCGGGTTCTTGGTACATCCCATAAAAGCCACCGATGATAAGAATAATAGAATAAACAACGCTCCTACATACTGAAAAGCCGATCGTGCCCCCCGCTTCTCCAATCTTTGAACATCCCCCATACCAAATATTTGTTTCATTCCCATTTTTCCCTCCTCCTTTTTATATCTTTATTCATAAAAATTATGAATGTCAATATGATAAAATAATGGTTCTTGTTCCTGTTCGCGATAACCTTTGACTCAAAAAAGGAGATAACGTATAGTGCACCTATCATAGTAAGGAGGAGGTTACAGTGGAACAAACGCAGGCAAAATACGGTTCTTACCGGTGGGTGGTTTTGGTACTCTTCATGTTTCAGGTTATTCTCACGCAGTTTTTATGGCTTAACTTTGCCGCTATACAGCCGACAATCGAAAAGCTTTTGAGCATATCCGATTTTCAATTTGTTTTGCTGCTCTCTGTTTTTAATATATTCAATCTCCTGCTTTCCCTGCCCGTAGGGGCCATACTTGATTCAAAGGGCTTTAAATTTACCGTGGGTCTGGGATCGGTCATCATGGCTGTTGCCGTATTATTAAGACTTAAATCAGATAGTTATGGATGGATCCTGGCAGGCCAGATCGGTGTTGCTATTGCCCAGCCTTTTATCGTGAACAGCGGCGCTAAGCTCGCATCCGTGTGGTTCAATAAAAACGAAGAGGCCCTTGCAAACGGGCTTGCATCCATGGCCATGTTCATCGGCATGATAGCAGGTCTTGTCATAACCCCGATCATCATTCAGCATATGGATCTCTTTCATGTCATTGCAATATACGATGCAGTGATCGTATTCGGTTCTGTTTTGTTCCTGCTCTTTGCCAAAGATAACCCGGCTATCAGTACGACACTCAAACATGAAGAACAGGCTTATCATCCTATACAGGCATATAAACAGCTCTTTCAAATCAAGGAGATGATTGTGCTCGCCTGCATTATGTTTATAGGCGTCGGCTTTTTCAACGGCTTCACCAACTGGCTGGACAAGCTTTTGCTTCCCCAGGGCTTCTCTGAAGATCAAAGCGGAATTATTGGAGGTATTCTCGTTGGAGGGGGCATTGTCGGCGCTGTTGTTATACCGATCTTATCGGATATGATTAAAAGAAGAAAACCATTCCTTATTATTGGAACAATAGCCGCGGGTGTTTTTATGTACCCGCTAACGCATACAAAAGATTATACCACGGCAATCGTACTCGCCGGAATCCTCGGGTTCATGGTCATATCGCTGCTGCCCATCCTGTTCCAGATGACCATAGAAGTTGTAGGCGAACGGCTGACCGGCAGCGCCACGGGCATGCTCTGGACATTCGGTGCAACCGGGGCAATCGTAACCATCTACAGTATGGAATTTATCGGTGAGCGGACAAAAGATTTCCGCAATGGTGTATGGGTTTTGATGGTTTTGTTCCTCATTGCCTTCATCCTGTCTCTCATGTTGAAAGAAACCTACGGCCGTCAGCACAACAACGCGTCAACTAAACAATAAGAGCCGGCAATGATCGATTTGTTAAAGACATTTGCCGTTGTGAATCTACGGTCGGCAAATGGAAGGACAGAGAAGCTTTGGCCTGACATAAAGCAGACATTATCCGAAGCCGTCGGCAATTTCGATTTTGCCTTCACAACCGGGCAATACACAGCTCCGGATATCACAAAACAGGCGATCAAATCCGGCTTTGACCGCATTATATCCGTCGGCGGCGACGGTACTCTGAACGAAGTTGTAAACGGTTTTTTTGAACATGATCTGCCGGTAAACCCGAAGGCAGCCCTCGGCGTCATCTCCATGGGAACAGGTGCCGATTTCATTAAGACCATGGGCATACCGAAGCCATACAAGGATGCCGTAAGGATTATAAAAAATGCAAAGACAAAGTCACTGGATGTTGGCAAAATCAGATTTATGGCACACAACGGGAAGGAAACAGTCCGGTATTTTATCAATATTGCGGATGCGGGCATCGGCGGCGAAACAGTCGACCGGGTTAACAGGACGACCAAGGCGTTTGGCGGCTTTATCTCTTTTCTATGGGGGACCATCATGACACTCATCACCTATAAGAATAAAAATATCACCATAACACTCGATACCGGCAAACCCTACACCACGGAGATCAACATGCTTACCATTGCAAACTGCCAGTTCTTCGGCGGCGGCATGCACATTGCTCCGAAGGCAGTGCCGGACGACGGCATGTTCGATATCGTGACCATAGGCAAGGCAGGGTTTATAGATTTTCTAAGAAATTCATCGAAGATCTACAAGGGCACGCATATCAATGATCCCATGATCGGGTACACGAACGCAAAACATGTCGAGCTTACATCTCCGGACAGGGTCTTGCTCGATGTGGACGGCGAGCAGCCGGGCATGCTTCCGGCAACATTCGATATTCTGCCCGGGAGTATAAAGGTAATCGTACCCTAATCTATAGGTAAGAGCTATGAACGAAAAGATGTTGAATCCAGAATTGAAAAACGCCCTTTTAGCATTCCAGAAAAACGAGATTACAGAGCACTTTGTTTATAAGAAACTTTCTAAGGGCTCGAAGAACAAGAACCAGGATGTACTTTCAAGGATAAGTGAGGATGAGCTCCGGCATTATGGAATATGGAAAAAATATACCCGTGCCGAGGTAAAGCCGGACACACTCAAAATCTTTTTTTACGTCGCTCTCGTGAAACTCTTCAGCCTGACATTCGCAATTAAGTTGATGGAGAAGGGAGAGGACAATGCACAGTGCAGTTATAAGCAAATTGTCAATGATTTTCCTGAGGCATCACAGGTTATGGTAGAAGAGGAAAGACACGAGAAAGAGCTTATAGCACTTATCGATGAGGATAAGCTGAACTATATCAGCTCTATGATCCTCGGGCTCAACGATGCCCTTGTGGAGCTGACCGGCACACTCGCAGGATTGTCGTTTGCATTCAAAAACACCAGGCTCATCGGCATAGCGGGACTGATAACGGGGATTGCCGCTGCATTGTCTATGATGTCCTCGGAGTATCTTGCGAAAAAATCCGACAAGGGTGATAAAAATCCCCTCAAGGCATCCCTGTATACCGGTATCGCCTATGTAATCGCGGTAGCATTGCTGGTCATGCCGTTTTTTATCTTCCACCTTTACTATACAGCCATCTTCTCAACACTTGCCATTGCCGTTGTCGTCATACTGTTCTTCACGTATTTTATCTCAGTTACGAAAGAGGTGCCTTTCCTGAGCAGGTTCCTTGAGATGAGTGCCATAAGCCTCGGTGTCGCAGGACTATCGTTTTTAATCGGCTACGGCCTCAGGGCATTCCTGCATGTAAACATGTAGGTGCCGCAGCCTGCCTCTCTCCCCTTCCTTCATTCCGGATTATAAAGTTTTGATTCCGAGTATTTTGCTATGATTCGGAAATGTTATTACAATTAGCAAAAGCTTCAAAGCATTAGAAGGGCGATTATAAGCAAGCACGGCAGATTGCCGGTAGGTTAAGGCCTCTGAGACCGGCATTGAGTAAGGAGATAGAGATCCTAATACAAAGTAAGAGCAGCTAAAAGAGGCTTCATGAAGTGCTTAGGTGGCTATCATTTAAAAATATCATAATCATAAATAGAATGATGGTGTCCGATATAGCGAAGTTCCG
>JAKAHI010000012.1:9099-11336 GCA_021815065.1 bacterium
GAGTTCTTTCAAGGATTTCCGTTTAGTTACCTTACCTTTGTGATGGTCATGCTCCGATGCATCAAGTAATTCAAGAAACTCCTTTTTATACAAACCTACAGTATCGCAAAATGCTTCAAAGTTTTCCTTTGAAATTTCGATCAGGATACTGTTCCGATCTTTTTTACTAATTTTAGCATTAAATGTCTGTGCCATTTCTTTACCCTTTTTGATAATAGTGAAATTACTAAGAAAGTCAACCCGATCCTGTTTATTCTTTCTCTTCGAAAAAACCCGTCCTTTTGCGTCTTATTCAATAAAGGGAGGAGGACAATATGAATATAATTATAGGGGTTCTAATTATGTTACTGTTTATTATCCCATCAGTTTTTTATGCAATAGGTGTCAGGGGTCGAAAACAGAGGGGTCACCCTTAACAGGCTGTTAAAAATGCGCCTGCATGTCATTGCGAGGAGTCCCGCCTGAGGCTGGACGACGAAGCAATCTGTAACTTATTAGCTTATAAGAACCGAGATTGCTCGACCCATTTTCGCTGTGTGCCCGCGTTTGCAATGACAGTAATTCGAGTTATTCAACAGCCTATTGACATTGGACATTGGTGGGATAGGAAGTGGCTGAAGATGAATTTTGTGGATCTGGATTCCCACGCATCAGGTGCGGGGCAGGCTCCTCAAGTGCGGAATGACGGTGAAGGAGAACGGATAAGGCTGAAGGAACAGTGGCGCGTCTACACGTTGAACAAAAGATTTTTGGTTCTTTTCAAACCATTCCTACGCGATTGAAGAACTATACAGGTTTATTTTGTGGATTGTTTTATCTTCTCCGCTAAGAATAATTTTATCAGAGATTGATATGGTATATCCCTTCTATTCGCCAAGACCTTTAAATGCTGAATCAATATTTCCGGCAGTCTTATTGAAATAGTTCTTGTGCTTGGCTTAAGATTCGGGAATATTCCTTTTTTCATCTTGCCATAGTTTAGATAATCTGCGGAATCATGGGTAGCCCAGAATTCTACCTCGTCATTCTCATTTTTAAATTCAGGTATTTTTTTTAATCGTTTCATTATAAATCTTCCTTTCTTTTTTACTCATATCTCTTGCTGATATCACTCTGATCTTTTTGCCTCTTTTAGTAAAAACAATGAATAGCAGTCTATTCCTATCTGTTTTGCCCAGTATATAAAATCGCTTTTCTTTAACTGAATGCACTGCATCCTCTTCCGCAATATACGGTTCGTTAAAAAACACTTCTTCACATTCACTGTAACGGACATTATGCCTTACCCAGTTTTTGGTTAAATTTCCTTTATCCCATTCAAAGTTCTGTATGTCTTCGAATATTTCAGTACGTGAGGAGCCCATGTATATATCAGATATATACAATAGAAACCGGCATGTCAAGGCGGAGATTACTGCGGAAAATTATCTCGCCTGCTGCGGGACGGGAAAGACGCAGAACGGGATTCACCTCTGCATTTTATCCGTTTAGTGCGGAATTGTCGCGGATAATGGAATCCGGCGCAGTGGTTTAAGATAGCGTATGACGGGTTATTTGTCCGCCATGAAGTATACTTCTCTCATCGGTGAGGACGGGATTGCTTCCGTTTCTTTTCGAAGAACTCTTTCAAGAGTGCAGATGCTTTTTGATCGAGGATGCCCGGAACGACCTCAACCCTGTGGTTCAGTCTTCCATCGTTGAACATATCAAACAGTGTTATTGCCCCTGCCTTCACGTCGTAGGCACCGAAAATAAGCTGCCCAATCCTTGCCTGTATCATTGCTCCGGCACACATGGTGCATGGTTCGATGGTAACATACAGCCGGATCCCTTTCAGCCTGTAATTGTCGAGTTTGTGCCCTGCCTCTCTGAGGGCAAGTATCTCCGCATGGGCGGAAGGGTCTTTCATGGCTATAACATTGTTGTGAGCACGGGCTAGGACCGTATCACCCATTACGGCAACGGCACCGACAGGGACCTCGCCCTGCTCTTCTGCTTTGCGCGCTTCATGGAGCGCCATGGTCATGTAATAAGCGTGGGTGTGCATACCGATTACAACGGCCTAACTCATTGTTCTGCCATCTTTATCTTTGTTCCATACCGGAGAATGCCTTTGACGACCCCGTCCACAATACTTTTCTCGTATCGCTTTTCTTCGAGCTGGTGTTCTTCGGTCGGGTTTGTCACGAAAGAAGTTTCTATGAGGATACTCGGCATATTAGCATGCATAAGCACAA
>JAKAHI010000317.1 GCA_021815065.1 bacterium
CTGTTTTGCTTGTCTACCCGGACACCTACAGGGCCGGAATGAGCAATCTTGCGGTGCATACCGTGTACCGGTTGCTGAACAGCATGGACAATGTTGTTTGTGAACGGTGTTTCTGGAGGAAAGGGCAGAAGGCCCCGGTATCCATAGAAAGTAACCGGCAGCCAAGTGATTTTGCGGTTATTGCCTTTTCAATCTCTTTTGAAACGGATTATATCAATGTCGTCGACTTTCTCAGGGCCTCGAGCATCGAACTTTATGCATCCCTTCGTACGTATGGGCCAATCGTCATGGCCGGAGGTATTGCCGTAACCCTGAACCCGGAGCCTATTGCAGCATTCATGGATGCGTTCGTTATCGGGGAGGCTGAAGGTCTTGTACAGGATAGTATGAATTGCATTTCTCAAAACCTTACCGCAAGAAAGGAACGGGCTTTTATCCTGAAGGAGCTGGATAATCTGGATGGAGTGTATGTGCCTTCCCTTTTCGATGTTACCTATGGACCGGACGGAAGGATCGAAAAGATGGAGCATCAATCCAAAAAAGGTAAAAAGATCAGACGTCACCTGTCCGCGTTCCCGGACAGAGTCCCTTCAACGGCCGTGTATACGGATGATACGACATTTTCGGACATGCACCTTCAGGAAGTCTCGAGAGGATGCAGCTACCGGTGCAGGTTCTGTATCTCAGGGTACGCATATTTGCCGCCCAGGCACAGGGAGCTTGACGGCTTGAAAAATAATCTGCGCTCGCTTCCCCCGGGGATTAAGAAGGTCGGCGTTGTCAGCCCTATGGTAACGGAATACCCGCATCTGAATGAACTACTTGACCATATTCATTCCCTCGGACTGAAGGCGTCCATGTCGTCCATGCGCGCCGATCGTCTTGCAGCACTCGATTTCAATAAGATAGAAATGTCTACGGATCAGTTTTCTGCTGCAATAGCACCGGAGGCGGGTACCGAAAGGTTGAGAAGGGTACTGAATAAACAGATGAGTGACGAACAGATACTGCAAGCCGCACGGTTCCTTGGCGAACACAAGGTGAGCACCTTAAAGCTGTACTTTTTGATAGGTATACCGGGTGAAACGGATGATGACATAAAGGCAATTGCGTCCCTTGCATTGCTGGTCAAAGGAGCATTGAAAAGAGGGAAGGGCAAGGTAAGCATCAGTGTTAATCCTCTCATACCAAAGCCTTTCACCCCGTTTCAATGGCTCGGGCTTATACAGCAAAACGAGGTCAGGGACAAAATAAACCTTATAAAAGCCGCATTGAAATCCAGCGGCATAAAGATCGAATGGGAGAAGCATTATCTTCTTCAGGCAATCCTTTCCAGAGGGGACAGGCGCCTTTCCGGGTTCCTCGAATATCTTGCTGACACGGATAAATCTCTAAACCGTGCCCTCCGGGAGAGCGGTGTTTCCCGGGAGTACTATGCACCGGAAGCGCGGGGACAGGATGAAGTATTGCCGTGGGACTTTATGGATTATGGGTTTAAAAAGAACTTTTTGCTCAATGAATACCGATTGGGGATGAAGGGGATTGTCACCCCTGTCTGCAATCCGGATAGGTGCGATATATGCGGGGTATGCGGTCCACCCCGTTAGGAAGTCCTCCAGAGACGGATTAATCCTTTGGTTGAGCCGTTACTTTTAACCGTGCCCTTTCCTTGTCCGTCAACCGCTCATTTCACAAACATCACCTTATTTTTAATGCATTTTTTATTAAAAAATATGCAGTTGCATTTTGATGTAATTATGATAATTTAGACCTTACGTTTTATGCGAACTATAAAAACAAAAAGCAGAAAGGCCATGAAGCGGAAAAAGAATACACCGGATAAAAAGAATTTGTCGTCCGGCCATCCGCGTTCCGGTAAAGCTGTTTTACGGAAGGGGAAGTATAATCCGGATGATAATTTCAGAGCACTTGCCGAGGCATCTCCCGTCGGCGTGTACATTATTCAGGACGCTGCCGTAAAATATGTCAATAAGAAAAGCGCAGAAATATTGGGATACGGCAAAGACGAGATGGAGGAGAAACTGCAGCTTAAAGATTTTATTCCATCAGAAGATCTCCCGCGTGCCGAAGATACCATAAGAAAACGCATGACCGGCGAGCTTCACTCGACGTATTATGCAGGGAAGTTTATCAGGAAAGATAAAAAACTTGTCGATGTGGAGGTCTACGGCGCACGGATTCTGTACCAGGGGAGGCCTGCCGTTATCGGAAGCCTGATAGATGTTACAGAACGCAAAAAGTCCGAGCAGCAGCTTATGGAATCCGAGGAAAAGTTCAGGACCCTCGCAGAGGCATCGATCGTCGGTGTTTATATTTATCAGGACGGGATCTACACTTATATAAATCCCAGGGCTGCAGAGATCATGGGATATACCGTTGAAGAGTCACTCGGTATACTCGGTCCAAAAGATATCGTCGTCCCGGAAGATATACCGTTTCTGGAAATCGAGATCCAAAAGCGTCTTTCCGGTGAAGTTTTGTCCAGGCATTATGAGGTGAGGGCGATAAGAAAGGACAAAAAACGCATTTACTGCGATGTGTACGATGCAAGGATTACCTATCAGGGCAGGCCGGCGATCATGGGGAGTTTCGTCGATATCACGGCGCGGAAGGAGGCAGAAGAAGACCAGAAGGAATCAGAGCAAAAATTCAGGATGCTTACCGAGACATCCCTTGTCGGTGTTTACGTGTTGCAAG
>JAKAHI010000318.1 GCA_021815065.1 bacterium
TGTCAATAAGAAGTCGGATTTGAAACAGTTTGCCATGATGGGGACCATGTTGAAGTATTTCATCTTCTCGTCGGACTCTCATGTGCGGAGGTTGTTTTTCCGTAACGTCGGCCGCTCCTTGAAAGAATATCCGCAGCTTATGCGGCGTACCATCACCCTCCTCGCCCAGTTCCGGCATTTCTACGATTTTGTCCGTCACGACCTCCCTGTCCAATAAGCACTTCTGCGCTTTTTCTCTTATAAGAGGGACCAAGGTCACCCACGCGTGCCTGCATGTCCGATTTCAGCCAGCGGTCTTGTGCCCGGGGCGAGTCCGCCTTTGGCCGGCTTTCTAACGCGGGTTACTCTTGAGCTGTTCTAAGATACCTCTCAAAAGCTTCACTTCTTCCGAAGGCTCGGGCACCGGGGCCGGGGCTGCTTTCTCTTGTTTTATCAACCGCTTTTTTGCCGTATTTATCGGTACAATCACCAGGAAATAGATGACCGCCGCTACAATAAGGAAATTGACGACTGCATTGGTAAATTGGCCGATACCAACGGGACCCAATTTAATAGAAGAAAAATCCGGAGCACCGCCGAATACGCCGAGGATCGGCGTGATAACATCGACAACCAAAGAATGTACAATTTGGCCGAATGCAGCACCAATAATAACAGCCACAGCCAGATCTACTACATTACCCCGCATGATAAATTCTTTAAACCCTTTAAGCATAGTGCCCCCCTTTTTGATTTTGTTTATTTGTTTTTTATTTTAATACGAACAAAATCAGCCGTCAAACACAATCTTATAAAGATTTTTGGTTCATCATTCATACCGGACATCGTGCGTTGATGATTTATTTATTCACCGCTTTCATCATGGCCTCGGGATAGCGCATACCGGCTGCAATACCGGGAGGGAGCAAGGCATTTATGCGGTCAAGATCCTGTTTGGTAAGGGTGATATTCAATGCGGCCATGTTTTCTTCCAGATACTTGACGTGCTTCGTACCCGGTATGGGCACAATGTCCTTACCCATGGCCATGACCCAGGCAAGGGCAAGCTGAACCGGCGTACACTTTTTTTCCGTTGCAATATCCCGGACACGATTCAAAATTTGCATATTTTTCTTTATATTCTCTTCCTGAAAACGGGGTGTTTTACGCCGGTAATCATTCGGAGACAGGGCGTCGGTGCTTTGTATGGTTCCGGTCAGAAAGCCCCTGCCCAGAGGACTGTATGCGACGAACCCTATGCCGAGTTCGCGGCAAACGGGCAGGATCTCCGTTTCTACATCGCGGGTCCAGAACGAATACTCGGTTTGAAGTGCACTGATGGGATGTACTGCGTTTGCAAGCCGGATCGTCTGTACCGAGGCCTCGGATAAACCGAGGAACCGCACCTTACCTTCTTCAACCAGCCTTGCCATTGCACCAACCGTTTCTTCTATCGGTGTCTGTGGATCGACCCTGTGCTGGTAGTAAAGATCTATTGTTTCGATACCGAGCCGTTTCAGACTGGCCTCGCATGCCTGGCGCACGTATTCCGGTCTGCCGTTTATACCAAGCATGGCTCCGTCTTTGCCGCGCACATTTCCAAACTTCGTTGCGATAATCACCTTGTTCCGGTATGGCTTCAATGCCTTGCCTACAAGCTCCTCATTGTCACCGACACCGTACATATCCGCCGTATCGAAAAAATTGATTCCGAGTTCTATTGCCCTCTGTATCGTTGCCGTTGATTCCCGATCGTCCCGGATGCCGTAAAAATCGGACATACCCATACATCCAAGCCCAATTGCCGAAACCGCAAGCCCCGATTTGCCCAACGTTCTCGTCTCCATTGTAATCCTCCTTTTTGAAAAGCTTAACTATGCACACCAGCACAGTCTGTTATAAGATAATAATCGGTTGTGCCGGTTGCCAGCCCTGGTCGATCGCCCGGGTCCGAAAGCTCTTCAAATCATGAATAGATGCTCATTCTCCTTGAGCCATGTTAAGCTTTTCTTGTAATCAGGAAGCATGGTGCTGACCTTATCCCAGAACTTTTTTGAATGGTTCTTTTCTTTAAGGTGCGCTAACTCGTGAATAACAACATAGTCGACAACATGCAAAGGGGCCATAACAAGTCGCCAGGAAAAATGCAGATTATTGCGAGCGCTGCAAGACCCCCAGAGCCGCCGGGCTTGGGTTATACTGAATTTGTTGTACGTCAGGCCAAACAAACCGGCATACCAGTCGACCCGTTCTTTAATCTTCAGATACGCCTGTTGCTTATACCAGTTTACAAACACCGTCCTGGCGCCGGGGCGATAGGCTCTCGGGAGATGGAATTCCCGATCAAGCAAAAGAAGCTGCTCACCCTCTTCCGTAATGGAAAGGCGGTACGCGTCCCCCAGATACAAAAACTCTTCCCCATCGATGAATGCTTTTGGACGGACATGATAATACCGTTCCCGGACGAACCTCTGCTTGTCCGTTATCCACGATTGTTTCCTGAGCACAAACTCTTCGATATACTTCCAGGGAACCGCCTCGGGAGCCCGCACGACAAGCCGTGCATCACGCGTAATCTCGAGGGACACGGTCCTTCTTTTCGACCGGATGATTCTATCTATTTTTACGTTTGTCATTGGATACCTATGTACTCGGGGGTCAAATCTTTCATTTTGACAATTATCAAGTATCTCTCCTGTTTCCTCAAATGCTTTCTGTAATTTTATATCCTTTT
>JAKAHI010000319.1 GCA_021815065.1 bacterium
GATAATATTTTTTTTGGCCGATATACTTGCGTTGATGGCGGAGATCTTGTTTTGCGTTGTGTTGATTTCTTTTGAAAGGTTTGTCTTTTCCGTATTCAGTGCGCCTATCCTGGATTCGATCCCGGCGTTCTGCTTGTCTATGGAATCAATCTCGTTCAGTATTGCCAAGGCCTTCTGTTTGGAGATTTTAATCTCTTGTCTTTTTTCTTTTATATGTCTTTTTATTTCGTTTAACCGGCTTTTTACCGGTGCTTTTGCCGGGTGCTTCTCTGATTTGCAGTACCCGGAGATTGGGACAAGGACCAGAAGTATTACGGTCAACAGGATTTTTCCCATACGGTTATAGAGCAATGCAGATTGGCTCGATCAAAAAAACAAGCCTGCGGATTCCCACTCTTGTGAGAATTATGGAAACCCCCATAAACTATATAGCGTTTTCGCCGGTTTCTCCGGTTCTGATTCTGACGGCCTCATCCACGGGGGTAACGAAGATCTTTCCGTCGCCAATTTTGCCTGTTTTGGCACTTTGCTTGATTGCATCGACAACCTTGCTGACAAGCTCTTCCGGGATGACAACCTCTAATTTTATTTTTGGCAGGAAATCTACGACGTATTCGGCCCCGCGGTACAGGTCAGTGTGCCCCTTCTGTCTGCCGAAGCCCTTTACCTCGCTTACCGTCAGACCCTGTATACCTATTTCCCCGAGTGCTTCCTTTACCTCGTCAAGCTTAAACGGTTTTATTATAGCCTCAATCTTTTTAAGCATAGTTTACCTCTTTAAAATATATATCATCTCTCTTGAAAAAAGATCAAGTAGATTTGTTATCCCTTGTCCGGTAAGGCGGCTGCAGGCGCAGGTATAAATCCCTTTCCTATCAGATAGAGCTCTGAAGAAGAGCTCCTCGAAGCCGGAGGCTTGGTCGTATAAATCTCCTTAAAATATTCACCGGCCTGTTTCAAAAAAGATTTCAGCTCCGGACTGTAAAATAGTTTTATAAGGAAATTACCGTTGTTTTTCAGAAGCTCCGGCAGATAGGAAACGACGAGTTGAGCCAACTCGAGGTTCCTGGTATTGTCCGTCGATGCGTTGCCCGTAATATTGATGGAGACGTCGGACACAACGGCGTCAAATTTGCCGTTGATAGCGGCAATGGCCTGCTGCCGTATGAGAGGTTCCTGAATATCACCCTTTATGGTTACAGCTTTGGTGTTACAGGTCTTGCCGGTCCTCTTCGCCGTATTTGTCATGGGAGGGATATCAAGTAGATCAATGCCGACTACCGTACCGTCTTCCCCGAGAACTTCCATGATCACCTGCATCCAGCCCCCGGGTGCGGCACCGATATCGAGGACCCTGCTGCCGTGCCGTATAAGATGATAGGAATTGTTCAGTTGAATGAGTTTAAAGGATGCCCTGGACCGGTATCCCTGCTGCTTTGCGAGCCTGTAATAGCCGTCTTTTCTTATATACATACGAATACACTAAAGAAATTAAAAATTCAAAATTAAATATTCAATATTGAGTCTTTAATTCTTAATTTTGAATATTGAATCTTGAGTTTCTTATAGACCGCCGGGGTTACTGGAAATTACCGACAAGGTATCTCATGGGATTTACCGGGATACCGTTTAACCTTACCTCATAGTGTACGTGCGGGCCTGTTGAAAATCCCGTGTCGCCTACCAAACCTATCACCTGTCCGCGTTTTACTATCTCTCCGGCCTTGACCTCTATCTTGCTCATGTGCCCGTACAGGGTAGTGATACCATATCCGTGATCTATGATCACCGTGTTGCCGTACCCGGTTTCCCATCCTGCATAGCTGATAATGCCGTTGCTTGGAGCTTTTATGGGATTCCCTAACTGCGTTGCAATGTCAACGCCCTCATGCATCTCTTTTCCGCCGGTAATCGGGTTGATACGCCAGCCGAAGCCCGAGCTTATAAAACCTCTCACAGGCCATATCGAAGGGGTTGCAAGCAAGAGGTCTTTTTTATCGAGGATATTCTCATAAACCTCCTGCAAACTCTTCTCTTCCATACCGGTCTTTGAAAGCAGATCGTTTATATCCATCTCCATTTTTTTGACCAGCATGTCTTTGCTGACTCCGGTCAGGGGAACGGGGTAGCCGCCTGTATCAATGGTGGGACCTCCTATACTGTAGGTGTTCTCTTTTTGAGAGGCTGCGTTTTCGATATTGGCAAGTATACGTATCTTCATATCGAACTGCTGAATGGATTCGAGCCGTGTTTGTAAGGTATGGATCTTGTTCGCAAAATCCATAATCTGGTTATTCTGCTCCACAACAAGCTTGCGTGTGTTAAACAGCTCATGCCCCTGATATTGCTGATGTAAAAACTCATAGACCAGAAAGGTAAATACAAGAGCAAAGCTCGCGAGCACCAGAACACCGGCCTTTATCATATTCGAGCTTACGGATGCCCTTTTTGTCTTTTCTGTACCCTCGGGGACAATGATAAATGTAAATTTTTTATGTTTATTCATACGACCGCCCTCATCAGGCGTACTTTCATATAAAGCACAAAACCATTCTTTCTGTCAACAGAAATAAGCCCTTGCCCGTGTTGCCTGTCTTGTCCGGAGCTTTACCCCGTCAAAAAGCACCATTATGATAAACTGCCGGACTTGCGCCATAGGTTTATTATCCAGAGGAGGACTTTCACCGGGGTTTATT
>JAKAHI010000013.1 GCA_021815065.1 bacterium
ATCAATCCAGCCCTATGGAAAACATGGCTTCGAGATTGTGCCGCGAGTATACCTTGAATCCGACCGATGTATTCGCTTTTACTATGCCATCTTTTTTCAGCATGTTGTTGGTTACTATATCAGGCAGTTCCTCTATGGCGGCAACCCGTACGATGGCAAGCAGGTCGTAATCGCCGGTAATCGAGTATACCTCCGTCACTCCTTCTATCTGAGAAATATCTTCGGCAAGCTCCTCAAGTTTCTCGGGCTTGCATGCTATATGAACAAAAGCCGTGATCATAGACTCCTCCTTTCCCGGACAATGCAGATTATCATTTTCTGGCCGTATTTACAAATATCTTCTGACCGACGCAAAAAATGCGTTTGAAAAAATGACATGGTTAGACATAGTCTTTGAAATCCACAATGCCCTTGATCTCTTCATTCTTGACAAACCGCTGAATATTCTCCAGAGCTGCGTGAACACCCATTTCCATGACCTGCGGTACAATGGCTGAATTGTGCGGAGAGCCGAGCAGGTTCGGCAGATCGAAAAACGGATAGCCGATACGGAATTCACCGTGCCTGAACGGTTCTACCCACCATGCATCGATGCCTGCCATAAAATACGGATTTGTCTTCAGATGGTTATAGAGCGCTCCTTCATCAATGATCTCGCCCCGTGCAACGTTTATCAGAATAGCGTCCTTCTTCATTGTATCGAGCTGCATGCTTCCGATAATCCCCTTTGTATGCTTGTTCAGGGGAAGCGTTATGACAACAATATCCGACTGCGATAATACGGAATCGAGGTCTTTGAGCGTGCCGATAAATGCAACATCTTCGTCCGTTTTGCCGGAGGTATTGACAGCGAATATCTTCACGCGGAAGGCGCGCATATACCGTGCAACGGCCTTGCCGATGCCGCCATAGCCCAGTATCCCGCACGTCAGGCCGCCGAGTACCCTGGCATCAATATGCTCAAACACGCCTTCTGACAATTTCCTGTGCCCGGGCATAAGCTTTTTCAACAGTGCAAGGGTCATTGCCATAACATGCTCTGCCATAGGCTCTGCGTATGCACCGACGTTTCCGGCAACGACTATGTCCTGCCTCAGTCTTGAAAAAGGAAGGTGGTCGGCACCAGCGGATACAAGCTGAAGCAGCCTGACGCTGCCCATGCAGGGAAACTCGTTTTCTTCATATTCCCTCGAAGGGTTCCACGACAGCACGATGTCCGCTTTGGAGATCGCCTTCGTCCTTTGAGCCTGCGGCAGATCGAGCAGGAAGGTAACCCTGCACGATTCGCGCAGCGACTCTTCTATGACCTGTTTTTCTTGCTCCGGCACATTGAATGAAACAACAAGATCATGCATTTTATTCCACCGTTGATGCCGGCCTTTTGTCTTCCATTCTTCCTCCCATGTTCATACCTGCAGCGTGTCCGTCGGGCACGTACCGTACCGGTGTATAGTATATTCACAGATTGCTTTTGATCAACCAAGCCCGCACCAATAAAGATAAACTGGTATCTTTTTTTATGCTATCGGGGGCAGGAGAAGATTATTGTTTTCAGGCAACCTGCCCCCGGATCTGTGGTATGTATTACCAGTTGCCTCCGCCGGCAAATTGTGGGCCCGAGTACGGGAAGTACTGGGGACCTGATCCGACACCCTTCAGTTCTACCACTACATTTGTGTAATTCGGCACAACGACCCATACATTTCCTGATGGATCTATGGCTATACCCTGCGGCATACCCATCGGAGAAAAGAAAGCGTTAATAGCATACGTAGACAGTAAAGCACCAGAAGGACTCAATTCCGTTACACTATTAGGACTGCTGATCCAGACATTACCCGATGCATCGATTGCTATACCTTCCGGATTATTGCCTGCAAAACGGGTGGCTATCAAGTTGCCGGAAGAATCCAATTCTGTTACCGTATAACTGCCAGTGTTCGCAATCCAGATATGCCCCGACTGGTCTATTGCTATGCCCGAAGGCATAGTACCTGTTGCAAAGGTACCTGCAGCAGTACAAGTAGAGGTTACTTGAATTGCCTGTACCGTATTGTCTCCAAAATTTGTTACCCAGATACAGCCTGAAGCATCTATTGCGATCCTTTTGGGTTCAGTACCAACCGTACACATTTTTACATTCGCGCCGAGCTCTGTTATGAAATTGCCTGCTGTTTCTGCTGCCCATATGTTGCCTGAATTGTCTATGGTTATACCTGCAGGCCCATTCCCAATATTATAATTCCCCATAAGAGACCCATCGGGACCCAATTCGATCACATTCATAAACCCATCCGTTCCCCAGAGATTACCGGATGCATCGATTGCCAGACCACCGGATATAGTAGTATTGTTGTAATGCCCGATGATGTTACCTGAAGGATCCAATACCACGATCCCGCCGCCCTGCGTAGTAGCAAAAATATCGCCGGATGCATCCACCGCAAGATCAATTGCCGGAGTTCCTAGAAAATATGTGAGCAACGTAGGTGTAGTACCTGCCTGATTCGAGTATATGCTTTCTCCGTTCGCATTGACGCCGGTGACCACAAAGGAATAAGCTGTTCCATTGGTCAGGTCCGTTACCTTGTAAGCGGTCGTTGCGGTCGCTCCAACGGCTGTATATGTCCCGCCTCCTGTCACTTCATAGACGTTGTAGCTTGTTGCAGGGGTTGATGTACTCCATGTCAATGCAATATTTTCGTATCCTGCGGAAGCCTGCAGGTTGTACGGAGGTAATGGGGCATTGCTTGCAGCTATCGGTATGGTGCCTGTTATTACACCGCCATAAATATCGCTGATGGTGACCGTTATGTACCCTCCGGCACCCTGGATAAGAGGCGCCGTCAGCACGGCAGTTGTTGTTGCAGGCGTTATTGTCCAACCCGCGGTTGTTGTCCATGTATAACTCAATGCATCGCCATCAGGGTCGGACGCATTAACGGTAGCGGATAGAGTACCTCCGGGAACGACGGGATTCGGCAGGGCTGTAAAATTGCTGATAACCGGGAAAGTATTGTCCCCGGTGCTGATGGGAAGGGAACCTTGAACAACACCGCCGTTACCGTCATCTATGGTCACCGTTACCGTACCTCCGTTCCCATACTGGTAAGGGGATAGTATTTGTATATCCGGTGTGCCCTGTCCCGTTTTTATTACCCATCCGTTTGGTATTGACCAGGCATAGGTAAGGGAATCACCGTCTTCGTCTGTTGCTGAAACGGATAAAGACATTGTCCCGCCTCTGGTTACGGGGTTTGGAGACGCAGATATACTGCTTATCACCGGATATGCATTGTTCATGGTGCTGATCGGTGTTGCGGCTACTGCGTACCGGTCATACGTATCGGTAACGATGACGGTTGCTGTACCGTCTACACCGTATGTATCGGGTGCTTGTATCGTCGCTGTCGGCGAATCTCCTCCGCTGACAACAGACCAGCTTCCCGTTGTTGTCCAGGTATAGGTCAGCGCGAGCCTCTGTTCGCTCCGAGCTATAACCGAAACGGTGAATGTTCCACCAGGATGTGCGGGTATTCCGGCATAAGAAATACCGCTTATAACAATCTGGTTGGCAGGCTGGACGGGCAAAGTAGAAGTATTATTCTTTTTGGAGCAGCGCGTGGCAATAATTAAATATACAAGCGAAAGGGATACAATAGATAATATTTTTATTATTTTCATTGTACGATCCTCCTTAAATCAATATTATATATGAAAATAGTGGTTTCATCAATATAAATTTTAATGAATCTATGGGCGACCCCATTCTTACATAAGCTCTTTTATTGATAGGCGGTTTTACCTGTATCGAATGACATTGATATATGTGGGGGTGTTATTCGTCGTTCTGTATACTGCAATGAATGCCGAGTACCCTGAGTTTCCGGGCTTGTTCCGGAAAAAAGCCCTCTTTTTTCCAGCACAGTATTTCAGATAGGGACTGAATGCCAAACCCTGCTCTTTGCCATGCTTCAGCCTCGCTGCGTGTGAAACCAGCCCGCCTCCATGCGTAGAAATCATTAATGGCAAAGTGTGTTCCTTTTTCGAGTAGAGCACGGGGTTTCGAACTTGAAGGTTCTATGCGCCACACTTCATAATTCTGGATAATATCATCCTCGTGTTTTAGCCGTTTATAACCATCGAAACCCATGTTCCATCTGATGGCGGTATTGGGATCCGTCGTGTAATAACTATTAATGCCTAATTCGGTTCCTTTGAGATTGGCATACAGATTGTCGTTCAGCGTCTCTGCCATGGGAGGCGTTGGCCAACAACCTGCTGCACCTATCAGCACTACGATGCAGGTCAAGGCATATATGGTACGTCTTCGTCTCAATATCATAATGCACTTTATTCTCTTATATCACAAAAACGTGCCCATAGGCCATAGGGGTTTGGGGGCAACCTTTGACGTTGGCTGGTCACCGGCAAATAATCGGTCTGAAAATTGCAAGCAGAAGGAAGGATTGGGGTCAGGCCTACACATTACACACCCCTAATCTGTTGCGAATATCCTTCATCATGTCGTTTAACTTCTTATCCTTTTCTAACTCCATTCCGAATCCTTAACGGTCTCGACATAATTCACTCATATCACATCCACGAAATGTCTTTGTCAAGCGTGTACAGGCTGTTGAAAAACTCGGATTACTGTCATTGCAAACGCGGGCACACAGCGGAGATGAGTCGAGTAATCCAGGTTTTTATAAACCAATAAGTTACAGATTGCTTCGTCGCAAAATCACTCCTCGCAATGATATGCAGGGGCTTTTTCAACAGCCTGTGCAGCCCTGACCCCAGTCTTTCAATGACGGGTTCGCGACAACACGAAAACAGACTGCTCACACTGTTGACTTTTCTCATATCGCCATTGTAAAGAATTATACTATGTTGAAGAATTTACTCGGTAAAAGCCTTGCATACAGACTGACGGCGTTCATGGTACTCGTGGTTGTCATAACGCTCGGTATCGCAATTTTTCTTTATATCTACCTTGAAAAAGATTTTGCCTCTACAACGGCAGAGTATCAATTTTCTTTAATCGACAGAACGTTCGAGGAACTTATTTCTTATACCAACGGCAAGGACCACAGCATACAGCCGCAGCATATCATCGAAAAACTCGGAGAGAATGCCAGTATTCATTATATAACACTTTACAACAATAACGGAAAACCTATCATATCAAGTGTCAGTTCCCTGCAAGAGCCGTTAAGTGCAAAAAAACTAAAGGAACTCGAAAGCCTTTCTTACAACCATTCCATAACGGCCATGTCAGCAAAAACTCTTGATTATATTGCACCCATCAAACTGAGGGTGAGCTGCCGGCAATGCCACGCAAACGGCAGCACGCTCGGCTTTATCAAGATCAGCTCTTCTTACACCACCCTCTACGGGCACACCTACGATATGGCCAAAAAGCTCGGTTTCATTTTTTTAGCTGCCCTGCTTGTTTTCGGAGTAGCTTCCATATTTATCTCGGAGCTTATTGTCGTACGGCCTTTAAAGGAATTCGTAGCTCTTATCCATAAAGCTGAACTCAACAACTTTCTTCCCAGAAGTAAGCTGACACGTCAGGACGAGATCGGAGAAATCGAAGATAATTTCAACCAAATGTTGTCAAGAATAACCAATCTGATGGCTACCAGCGTTGAGAAAGAACGGGAACTCGTCTTTGTAAAGGAAGAACTGAAATATAAGGAACTGCTCGAAGCGCGATCCGAACAGATAGAGAAGGTAAACAAGGAACTCGAAGAGAGTGTAAAGGAATTATCGATGCTGTTCAATTTCGGGCAGTACATCATATCGACCGTGGATATGAACGAGCTGCTCCGCATCATAACCACCGCAATCGTAGACACACTCAACTACAAAGAATGCGCCATCCTCTTCAAGGAGGACAACCTGTTACGGATAGTTTCGGCATGGGGTTTCGAAGACAATGCAAAGCTGATTGGCATAGAGTTCAGTCTTGAGGAAGGAATAAGCGGCAGCGTGGCATCGAGCGGCAAGCCCATGCTTATCAACGATACCAGCAAAGAATCGCGGTATCTGCACTACAAAGGACAGATACAGAAAGAAGGTGCTTTCCTCAGCGTCCCGCTTAAATACAAAAATACCGTTATCGGGGTCTTAAACGTCAGCAACGATATACCCGGCAGCCTTACAAAAAAGGATATCGATTTTCTGACTGCAATAAGCGCGCAGATCGCCGTCGTCATAGAAAATGCAAGTCTTTACGAACAAACGAAAGAACTGTCCATAACGGACGATCTCACCGGATTGTTCAACCGGAGGCATATGCGGGTAATCCTTGACAAAGAATGGGAGCGGGCAAACAGGTACTCGCAGCCCCTTTCGCTCCTGATGTTGGACCTGGACCTCTTCAAAGGGTACAACGACAAGTTCGGCCACCTCAGGGGCGATGAAGCGCTTGCCATCCTCTCACAAATAATAAAAATGAACATACGTGGTATCGATGTGCCGATACGGTACGGCGGTGAAGAATTCTTAATAATACTCCCGGACACCAGTTCCGCCGGAGCAACGGCAACAGCGGAAAAACTGCGCAAAGCGATAGCCGATGCCTTTACACAGAACAATATTCCGACACTCACGATAAGCATCGGTGTAGTATCATATCCCGAGCAGGTATTCGAGACTATACATGAGTTTTTGTACGCATCCGATATCGCCCTGTACGAGGCGAAAAGAAGAGGACGCAATACCACGGTAAACTATGACGGTAAATCCATGCAGGAGAACAATAAATGATAAATAATCATGTCAGCGACTTAAGGAAACAGATTGACGCCATCGACAACAAGCTCCTGGAACTCCTGAACCGCAGGATGGCGATAGCAATCGATATAAACAAAGAAAAGAAAAAAACATCTGCACCCGTGTATTATCCGTCGAGAGAGGCCTTCATCGTCAACAGGCTTATGCGGCAGAACAAAGGACAGTTGAAGAACGAATTCATAAAACACATATTCAAGGAAATTTTTTCTGCTTCAAGGGCATCCGTTACGCCTCCCAGAATAGCATACCTCGGTCCCGAAGGTACGTGGGCACATCAGGCAGCACTGCTTGAGTTCGGAAATTCATCCCCTCTCATGCCGGCAAAAAACATCTCCGAGATCTTTAATGAGGTCGAATACAGCAATTGTGATTTCGGCGTTGTCCCCATTGAAAACTCCATGGAAGGCACGGTCCCGCAAACGCTCGACCGTTTTATAGACTCGAACCTGCTTATCGCACGTGAAATATTTGTTCCCATAACCTATGTGCTCGCGGTAAAAAAACGAATCGCCTTGAAGGATATCAGGAAAGTATATTCCCACCCGCAGGCCATCGCACAGTGCAGGAGATGGATACGGGAGAAGCTTCCGAACGCCATGACCGTGGATACGGACAGCACGAGCCAGGCCGCAAAAATTGTACAGCATTCAGGCTCATCCGTAGCTATCGTCAGCGAGCTTGCTGCAAGGCTCTACAAGCTCGAGATACTCGCGAGCAGGCTCGAAGAAAACCCCAATAATGTGACCAGGTTCGTTGTCATAGGAAAGATCATGCCCGACAGGACGGACAACGATAAGACATCGATTATCTTTGCGGTAAAACACCGCTCCGGCGCATTATACGCTGCATTGAAACCGTTTTCAGACTACAACGTAAACCTGACAAAGATAGAATCAAGGCCACTGAAAAAGAAAGCGTGGGAATATCTTTTCTTTGTGGACATCGATGGACATATTGAGGATCAGAAGATCAAGAAGGCCATCGCAGCACTGAAGCTCCACACGGTGTTTTTCAAGTTTCTTGGTTCGTATCCGAAAACAAAACAGGAGAACCTATGACGTTTAAATTCATTCCTCCCTATATAAGAGACATTACGCCCTACCCCCCCGGCAAACCTATTGAAGAGGTAGAGAGAGAACTCGGCATCAAAAATTCTGTCAAAATAGCATCGAACGAAAACCCGCTGGGTACGTCTCCCCGAGCCATTCAGGCCATACGGAAGGCACTGAAAAGCCTGAACCGCTATCCGGACGGAAGTGCATTTTATCTGAAAAACAAATTGGCCGCGCTGCATAAGGTATCGCCGGGATCCCTGGTCATAGGGAACGGATCAAACGAGCTTATCGAACTTATCATACGGACGTTCATACAACCGGGCGATGAGGCCATCATATCCGATCCGAGCTTTCTCATCTATTCTATCACGGTGAAGGCGTCCGGAGGCAAATCCGTAATTATCAGGCTCAAGCACGATTATAGCTACGATGTCAGGGGAATAATAAAGGCAATCGGCAAACGGACACGGCTCATTTTCATTTCCAACCCGAACAACCCGACCGGTACGATCCTGTCCAAAAAAGACTATGCATGGCTTCTCCAGAGAGTGCCCGAACACGTTGTCGTTATAGACGATGCTGCGTACCGGGAATTTGTCCAATCCAGAGATTATCCGGACGGTATCGATTACCTGAGGGACAAAGCGGGAAACCTTATCGTCCTGCGCACGTTCTCAAAACTGTACGGCCTTGCGGGGCTCAGGGTAGGATACGGCGTTACAACCGAGGAACTGGCAGGCTACCTTGACCGCGTGCGCCAGCCGTTCAATGTCAACACCCTCGCACAAACAGCGGCCATCGCAGCTCTCGAAGACAAAGCATTCGTAAAAAGAACGCTTGCAAACAACCGGGAAGGCCTGGATTATCTTTACCGGGCGCTTGAACGAATGAACATCTCGTTCCTGCCGACACAGGCGAATTTTTTCCTCGTCCGCGTCTCTCCGTTCATGTCAGCCAAACAGGCATTCGAATCCCTGTTACGCAAAGGCGTCATCGTCAGGGACATGACGAGTTACGGACTCGGAGATTATATTCGCATAAACGTAGGCACACCGTCCGAGAACAGGAAATTTATCAAGGAGTTCGGTGAAATTCTGAAAACCAGGCTATGAGTAAACCTTTTTACGATCAGATCGCCATAATAGGAACGGGCATGATGGGCACGTCCCTCGGGTTAGCCATTAAAAAAAACGGCCTCTGCAATAAGATTATCGGCATAGACAAAAACTTTGAAAACCTCAAAGCTGCCAAAAGTCTTTCCGCGATAGACAGCTATACGGATTGTCTCAAAGACGGCATAGCGGATGCCGTTCTTATTATCTTTGCGATCCCCATCCTGGCAACATTTGAAGTGGCCAAGCGGATCGTTTATGCGGTGAAGAAGGATGCCCTTATTACGGATATCGGCAGCACCAAGGGTGAGGTCGTTCAGAAGATGACAGAGCTTTTCTACGGACACAGCAATTATATCGGCAGCCATCCCATCACCGGCACCGAGAAGTCCGGTGCCATCAATGCCATCGACGGTCTCTACGACGGGAAAAAATGCATCATCACCCCCATAGACAAGACAGAACGGTTTGCCGTCGAAGCGATCACGAAATTCTGGGAATCTACCGGAAGTGAGGTCGTCGTGATGGACCCTTATGAACATGACAGGGTTATGGCAATGGTTTCGCATCTTCCCCACGTTGTTGCATATGCACTCGCGGGAAGCGTCATGGAACAGCAAAAAAAGGGCAACACGCTTTTCCCGTATGCCGGAGGCGGCTTAAAAGACTACACGCGCATAGCGGGCAGTGATCCCGCTATGTGGCGCGACATATTCATATCGAATGCAAAGGAGATCCTGAATGCGATCGATCAATTCTCGAGAGCGATGGAACGGTTGCGCCGCATGATAAAAGAAAAGGACATGAAAGGAATACACGATTTGCTCGAAGAAATAAAAGAGGTGAGGAGGCACATCGCTGACAGATGAACAACGGGGATAAAAAATCTTTTGCACCGGTAGAACGGCTTGAAGGATCGATAACCGTCCCCGGGGACAAATCCATATCTCACCGGGCATTATTTGTTTCGGCTGTTGCTTCGGGCATAAGCAGAATAGACAATATCTTGATCGCCGACGATACGATGAGCACCGCACAATGCCTGCGCGCACTCGGCACCGATATCGAAATAAAAGATAAAACAGCGGTGATAACCGGAAAAGGTATCCAGGGATTCAAAGAGCCTTCCCAGATTCTCGACGCAGGGAACTCGGGCACCACGGCAAGGATCATACTCGGGCTTTTAAGCACCCAGAACTTTTTCTCGGTCCTGACGGGGGATAATTCGTTGAGGACAAGACCGATGAAAAGGATAACCATCCCCCTTGCGGCAATGGGAGCATCGGTCGACGGCAGGGACCATGCGAACTATCTTCCCCTCTCGGTACGCGGTAACAGATTAAAGGGCATCGATTATGCCATGCCGACAGCCTCGGCACAGGTCAAGACGGGCATTCTCCTGGCATCACTGGGCGCTAAGGGCGTCATGACGGTACGGGAGCCCTTCCCCACGCGTGACCATACGGAACGCATGTTAAAGGCAAGCGGTGTCGACGTAAAGATTTCCGATAAGATCATACAGCTTGCGTGCTCACAAAAGCCATTACCGCTCAACATAAGGGTGCCCGGGGATTTTTCTTCCGCCGCATTTTTTATGGGTGCCGGCATTATAGCAAGACGCTCCGACATACTCATTACCCATGTGGGCATAAACCCGGGGAGAACAGGCTTTATCGATATTTTAAAAAAGATGGGTGCTTCACTGGAGGTTACCAACACACGGTTTGAAGCGGGAGAGCCTGTTGCAGACGTACGGGTCAGGCAATCAGAACTCCGGGGAATCGTCATCGACGACAAGGAACTGATAGTCAGGTCGATCGATGAACTACCGCTGCTTGCCGTGCTCGCGGCGTATGCCAGGGGACAGACCGTGATAAAGAATGCGGGGGAACTCAGGGTAAAGGAAACAGACCGCATAAAAGCGGTCGTGGACGGTCTCCTGCGTATAGGAATAAAAGCACGGGAATTCCCGGACGGTCTCAGCATCGAAGGAGGAACCGTAAAAGGCGGTTTTGTTTCAAGCTATGGCGATCATCGGATTGCAATGGCTTTTGCGGTTGCCTCGGTATCCAGTGAAAAAGAAATTTCTATAGATAATTTCGACGCCGTGAGTATTTCTTTCCCCGAATTCATTGCCATATTCAACACCTTGAGGCCTGCATGAAAAAACATACCATCATAGCCATTGACGGTCCGTCGGGCAGCGGCAAGAGCACCGCGGCAGCGGGACTGGCACAAGGAATGGG
>JAKAHI010000320.1 GCA_021815065.1 bacterium
CGAAATCATACGGCTCGGTATGAAAATGGGGGCAAAGAGAGAAACATTTTCAGGACTGTCCGGACTCGGGGATCTCGTTCTCACGGCAACGGATGAACAGAGCAGGAACAGGACTGTCGGATTCCGGGTCGGGAAGGGCGAAAGCATTAAGGACATCCTGGGGAGCATGACCATGGTAGCAGAAGGTGTACAAACATCGGTGTCCGTTAAAAAGATCGCCGAAAAATTAAATATTGATATGCCGGTATCTGCAGAGATATATGAAATACTGCACCGGGGTAAAAACGCACAAGAGTCCATCAAGTCATTGTTGGGCAGGACATTAAAAGATGAGCACTATGGATACTAAAGCAGACTTCACGATAAAAAAAGCCATATCGATAGAAAGAGATAAATGGCTTGAAACCCTTTCCATCGAAGGTAAAGACCGGCTGCTCGATGAGCTTGAGATGCTTTTAAAGGCAACCGAACGTTTTTTTAACATCGATAACCTTGCCGTCTCCAATAAAGAGCAGATCATCTCAAAAAACTTTTACCATGAGATTAAAATATTGTCCGGCTCTGCAAAGCGCATAGTTTCCATCATAAGGCTTTTACTGGTAGACCACTCGGCCAACGCATTCTATTTTCAGGCTTACGTAGAAAACCGCCTTTTGGCCGATTACGCTCGTGACAGGATTATCGAATGGTACCTGAACCAATCTTCTCCGCGCGACAGCCTTTACTTGCTTTACATAACATTCCTGAACCTTGGTGCTTTGTACGAAACCGTTGCGAACACGAAAAAAGTCTCCTACACTATGTACAGTAACCTTGGACAGCTCACGAGCAGGGAGATATCCCTGAACAAGTATTTCAACCCGCTGAAACTGGAACCGTTCCTCGAAAGATACGATAAGATCCACGACCGCAATATAAAAACGATAGTGAACGGCATTGCCAATGAAAATCTGAAATTGAAAATATCTATTGTGTTTCTGTCGCTGTTCAGGCTTATCCGGTATCTCAGACACATCAACAACGAGTCGGAGGACATCGAAGAGTTGAGGGCTTCAATCCTTTTATTTACCCTGATTAACGCCGAAGCTAAAATGATAACAAAATTCCTTGACGATGAGTTCCTGAAGCATAAAGGAAACCGCAAGTACGACGAGAGCATCATTGCAACAATAGATTCCCTGTCTTTCCAGCTCAGCATCGAGATCAGAAAGGTCTTCGGACAGATATTGAAAGATGCCATAGAGATAGGAAACCTGCTGAAACTGCGTGCGGCAATCGACTCCGCAAAAGGCATCCTTGCCAATTTTATCCAGCAATCGATCATCCTGGTCGCCCATAAGTTTGACCTGTCCATAAAAGGTACGGACATATTCCCGGATTTCGTATCGAAGATAGAGCAGTCTTTGCGGCTGCGCGAGGACATCTGGCTGTTCAAGAATGTGCTCGAGTTCTTTGAGCAGAACACCACGGACAACGGCATAAAGCACAACTATACCATCCAGACGCTGTTTACCATGATAAAGGAATACATATATTATTTTCAGGACATAAGTTTTTCCCTTGTACGATACAGCGATCATGAGGAGTTCGAGAAATTTTTCGACAGGATAGGCGTCTATAAAGAAGAGGACCTGCTCAATAAATTCAAATACATTGAACTGCGAAAAACGATCCATAATTTCAAGATTTTTCTTGAAACCACCTTCGGCCATATCGTCAACAGGTCCGAATTAAAGGACATACCCATTGACACCAAACATCTTGAAACGGTCCTTGACCAGTTTGTAACCACAAAGTGAGTTCGCAAGAACCACTCGAGAGGACTCAACCATCTGATGAAGATAGCCATTACCGGCATTACAGGGTTTATCGGTAGATCACTCGCACAAAAGCTTTTAAAGCAGGGACACGATGTTTCCGGGCTTATACATTCACCCGGGAAGGCAGCCTTCCTTCCGGAGGGCATTAAAAAAGTTTACGGCGATATCCTCAATAAAAACGTACTCAAAGAAACCTTCGAATCTTGCGACCTGATCTATCATTGTGCTGCTGTCGTGAACGGCGGCAAAAAGAAGATGATGCTGGTCAATGTGCGAGGGACAGAAGCGGTATGCGGGGTTGCACGGGACATGCATATTCATAAAATGATCTACCTGAGCTCCATAGCTGTCGTAAGCGGCAATGACGGGCCATATCCGTTAACCGAGGCACTTCCGTATGCCGCTTACAATGACTATGGCATTTCAAAAATAGAATCGGAAAAAGTGGCAAGAAACTATATTAAGGACGGACTGAATATATCTATCATACGGCCATCAGCAGTATACGGCCGGGATGAACCGCATGTTTTGTCCGGGATACTGAAACTCTCTCGACTCGGCATATTGCCGCTTGCAGGCAAAGGTCTTGTTCAATGGCAATTGATCCACATCGACGATCTGACGGATTTTTTGATCTCCATTATTAACAATGACCACGCTTACAATGATATATTCAATGTTTCATCCGCAGAAACTATGGAGATGATAAACCTTTACCGTCTTATAACGACATTTACGCACAAAGGCAGAATAATCAGTATACCGCTATGGCCGCTCAAGCTCATGGCAGGGGTTGCCGATATACCATTCAGTATACAGGGTAAAAGACCGTTTATGAACAAGGTCAAATTTTTCG
>JAKAHI010000321.1 GCA_021815065.1 bacterium
GATTTTAGGGTACCGCCAAGTAATAAATTGGAAAAACTCAGCGGCGACCGTTTAGGCCAACATAGTATAAGGATAAATGATCAATGGAGAATATATTTTCGCTTTGTTGATGCAGATGCATATGATGTTGAGATAATAGACTATCACTAAAGAAAGGAGGTGTGTTGTGAGCATACAGAACATTGGTATAAGGCAGGTAAAACCGACCCATCCCGGTGAGATTCTGACAAAGGATTTTATGCCGGATTATGGTCTTACTACTGCGGCCTTGGCAGCTAAAATAAGAGTGTCCCGACAAACAATCAATGAGCTACTCCGCGAAAAACGTGCTCTTACCCCATCAATGGCGTTGCGGCTTTCCCGTCTGTTCGGGAACACGCCGGAATTCTGGCTGAACGCTCAGAGAGCCGTAGACCTCTGGATTGAACAGAATAAAAACAAGAGAACACTTAATAAAATAAAGACGCTGAAAGCGGCATGAGGAACAAATAAATAGGGGACCGGGGAACCACAGGGTGAGTACCTGAAAGGTGAAATAGGTTAATAAGCAGGTGTAACGGAAAAATGCGGGGACGGTAAAGTGTACCCCCGCACGGCGGATATCGGAAGCTGAGGTCTTATCAGGTTGCCGAGATGGTCTACGATGCGACCGTGTTTTTTTGCGACCGTTTCATAGACAAACGGTCACGCACCCATGACCAGATGGTGCAGGCTGCACGCAGCGGCGTGCAAAATATTGCAGAGGGCAGTATGGCGAGCGGCACTTCAAAAAAGACAGAGCTGAAGTTGACCGGCGTTGCCCGCGCAAGCCTTGAGGAGCTGCTGCTGGACTTTGAAGTTTTTCTCCGTCAGCGTGGCTTGCACATCTGGGCTAAGGATTCACCGGAGGCGCTTGCGATCCGGAAAAAGAAATTGTCTGACCCGGAGGTTGCCGCAAACACGCTGATTTGCCTAGTGAATCAGGCAAGCTACCTACTGAGAAGGCAGCTACGGAACCTTGAACAGCAATTCCTGATTGAAGGTGGCTTCATAGAAAGGCTTTACAAAGCACGCACGCAAACACGCTCGTGGAAAAAACCCTAAGCTATTCCGAAGACGATTTAATGCGTAGTAGAAATCCACCGTCATCGAAACCGGCATAGACCCGGGGCTGCTTATTCCATAAAATGCAAGCGATGCTCTGCCTACAAGCTCTGTATGCCTTCGTTAAGCAGAAAGGCAGGTGGTCATCTGATCAAAATGGCCGAAGAGTGAACCCAAAGTATCCTCTTGTAATTCCGGTTTGCATGGAGTATCCTTACTGTAAGGAGGTAAGGAAGTATGCTTGCAAAGAAAACATCTAAAAACCAGCTCACCCTTCCGAAGGAGATTGTCAAATCGTTTCCGAATACCGAATATTTCGACGTCTCGGTGAAAGACAGGAAGATAATTCTTATGCCGGTAAAGATAACCCGGGAAAGTTTTACACTCGATAAGGTAAGGGAGAAGCTTGAAAAGCTCGGCATTACACAGGGAGATGTAGCTGAGGCGGTACGGTGGGCGAGAAAGAAAAAACAGTAAAAAAAGTGGTTCTTGACACCAACATACTGGTGTCGGCGTTGCTGTTCAAAGGCAGGCTTTCGGAGATAGTCGATCTTTGGAAAAATGGCAAGATTGTTTCTGTGTTCTCAAAAGAGACTTTCGAAGAATTTCGTGCTTTTCTCGAATATGCAAAATTTTCTCTATCAACACAGGAGATAAAAATGATTATCGAGGAAGAAGTTCTGCCTTTCTTTGAAGTGGTAGAGGTTACCAATGAAATTAAGGGTATATGCAGGGATCCTGATGATGATAAGTTTCTTGCCTGTGCCGTATCGGCAAAAGCAGACTTTATAGTAACAGGAGACAAGGATTTACTGGAGATAGGCAGATACGGGTCTGTTAAGATTATAAGCGGTTCAACATTATTCAAAATACTGGGTTTGAGGAAAGCATAAAAAACTCCTGTGGAGTAATTTACGAAACACGGACCCGCTGGGTGAGTCCCTGAAATGTGAAATAGATGAACAAGCAGGTGTAACGGAAAAATGCGGGACAGCATTTGTTTTAAATTATAACTCCCCTTGCCCCTCTTATATTAAGAGGGGTAATACGGGAGGGGATGATTAAAAAGAAGGTAGCAGGGGTTTGCCATTGACAGGCTTACAGAGGATTTAAATCTCGTTTTAACCCCCCTTCCCCCCTTATCAGGGGGGTAGACTTCCTCCTGTCAAGGGGGAACGAGGGGGTTGTGGATCGCGGGAATAAGTAAATTTCCTTATTGCATTTTCCGGGTTAAATGGGTTGATTTTTTGCGGGAAACCGGTGAACCCCTTTTTCATGTTGCTGTGATCTCCGTCATTGACTTGTTTTTACTATTCGCTATAGTAGACAACGCAAATCAAAAAAGGAGGTTCGCATGAACGTAAAAAAAGGTTTTATTATTTTAGCGGTATTGGCAGGTTTGACCGGATCTGCCTATTGGATGACGGGGTGCCAGAGTTCGACCCAGAATCAGCAGGTACAGCCGGGTCAAACCGCGACATTGACCGGTTCTCTCCAGCAAGGTTCCATATCCGTTATGTCCCTTGCTTCTTATGGCAGCACCGTACAACCGTCGAGCACACCCCTGGCAAACTACAAATTGTACTGTGTGA
>JAKAHI010000322.1 GCA_021815065.1 bacterium
TCCCATACCAGAACCTTTGCCCACCTGTAACAAAACCACCATAACAATCGCTACGGCAACCATGATATGTACCAGAAGTACTAACGTATACATCTTATCTCTCCCTTTTCTCAATATGATTAATTATACTTAAAAATTTATCAAGGTCAAGGCTTACCCCGCCTATCAATGCCCCATTGATCTGATCCTTGTCAATGAGTCCTTCTATATTCTCCTCGTTCACACTCCCGCCGTAGAGGATCCTTATCCTGCTGCCGGTATCGATGCCGAAGTGTTTTTCGAGTGACTGTCGAATGACCTCATGCATATCTTCCGCCTGCTGCGGGGTCGCAACATTACCCGTACCTATCGCCCATACCGGCTCATACGCAACGGCAATATCCACCGGGTCCTTGATCTCAACATCAAACAGGGCCGCGGCAAGCTGGAACCGCGCCACATTATACATAACGCCAGCCTTTCGATCCTCCAGCCGTTCGCCGATACAAATTATAGGGCGTATATTTTTTTTTAAAAGTGCCGAGACCTTGAGGTTGACCGTTCTGTCGGTTTCATTGAAAAACTGCCTGCGTTCCGAATGACCGACAATACAGTATTCCACACCGAGCTCTTTCAGCATGGCAGCGGAGACCTCGCCGGTAAACGCACCCTTGTCTTCCCAGTACACATCCTGGGCGCCGATAGAAAAACCGTTTGCCATTAAGGCCGGTAAAGAAACGAACGGCGGTGCAATGATGATATCGGTATTTTTTAAGGAGGTCTTGGCAAGGCGCTTTGATAACTCTCCGGAAAATGCCTTTGCTTCTGCAGGCCCCTTGTTCAGCTTCCAGTTGCCTGCGATGATATATTTTAATTTCACCGTCAGTCCTTGTGCAAACAGTCTTCGAGTGCCTTGAGCGCGGGCAGTTCTTTGCCCTCGAGCAGTTCGAGAAACGCACCGCCGCCCGTGGAGATATAGGAGATATTGGCACTCTCCCCGGCCTCGTGTACAGCCACATCGGTATCTCCTCCGCCTACTATGGTCAGGGCGTAAGAATTGGAAACATGGGAGACCATGGACAGTGTGCCCCTTGAGAAGCTTGCCATTTCATATACCCCCATCGGCCCGTTCCAGATAATCGTTTTTGCACCCTGAATTGCCAGAGAGAACAAGAGGTTCGTTGAAGGCCCTATGTCCATAGCCATCCATTCGCGGGGGATCTCCTGGATCGTAACTATCTTCGAATCCGCTTTTGCATCATACTTGTCCGCAACAACACAGTCCACGGGCAGGTATACCTTGACTCCTTTTTCTCTTGCCTTCTGGAGCGTATCAAGAGCGGTCCTGAGCATATCATTCTCTACAATGGACTTGCCCACCTCGTAGCCAAGCGCCTTGAGGAACGTGAATGCCATTCCGCCGCCGATGATGAGCTTATCAACCTTATCGAGGAGATTCGACATTGCGCCAAGCTTGCTCGAAACCTTTGCACCGCCGATGATTGCGACAAAGGGTCTCAAGGGATTGTCCGTTGCCTTGGTGAAATAATTCAGTTCTTTTTTCATGAGGAAACCAGCGGCACACCTGGGAACATACTTCGTTATGGCGGACACGCTTGCATGGTTGCGGTGCGCGACTGCAAAGGCGTCATTGATATAAACGTCTATGTCCTGGGCCAGGACCTTTGCGAACGCTTCATCGTTCTTTTCCTCTCCCGGATTAAACCTGAGGTTTTCGAGCAGGAGGATCTCTTCCTTGCCGAGGTGCTTCTTGTACTCGTCTACGGACTGTCCCGTACACTCATTGGCAAACAGGACTTCCTTGTCGAGGAGACGGGAGAGCCTTTTCGCAACGATTTGGAGGGAAAATTTCGGGTCCTTCACCCCTTTTGGCCTTGACATGTGTGATGCCAGAATAATGGATGCGCCTTCATCGAGTGCATAGTTAATGGTCGGTAAAACGCTCCGTATCCTTATGTCGTCGGATATCGCGCCGTCCGTGGTCAAGGGGACGTTGAAGTCAACCCGTATAAACAGGCGTTTATTCTTTACATCGACGTTATCGATATAGGTTAAATCTTTATAATTCACCATGGCTGCACCCCGCTGCCGACGAATTCAATCAAATCAACCATTCTTGTCGAGAATCCCCACTCATTGTCGTACCATGAAAAGACCTTGACCAATGTCCCGTTGACTACCTTTGTTAACAGGGAATCGAGTACGGTCGAAAAGTGTGTTCCCCGGTAATCTATGGAAACAAGGGGCTCGTCCGAATATCCGAGTATGCCTTTCAATTCACCGTCTGCTGCCTTTTTAAACAACGCATTTACTTCTTCCACGGAGGTCGATTTTTTGACCGTGGCAGAGAGATCGACCATAGAAACGTCAAAGGTCGGGACCCTGATGGATATACCGTCGAGTTTTCCCTTAACCTCGGGGATGACCAGATGCAGGGCTTTTGCAGCCCCTGTCGTTGTCGGTATCATGGATATGGCCGCTGCGCGCGCCCTTCGCAGGTCCTTATGCGGCAGATCGAGTATCCTCTGATCGTTGGTGTAAGAATGCACGGTTGTCATAAAGGCGCTTTCAATGCCGAGGTTGTCGTTGAGCACTTTTACTATGGGTGCAAGCCCGTTGGTTGTACAGGATGCATTGGAAATAATGTTGTGTTTTTTGGCATCATAAGCCTT
>JAKAHI010000323.1 GCA_021815065.1 bacterium
TGCAAAGGCAAAACTTGTTCTTGAATTAGATGGCGGGCAACACAACACTGACGAAGGTATTGCTAAGGATAAAAAGAGAGATACTTATTTAAAAGAACATGGTTTAGAAGTATTAAGATTTTCTGACATTGAAGTGTTGCAGAACACCTCTGGTGTCCTACAAATTATTTATGATAAAATTAAAGAGAAAGTAAGATAAGAAGACCTCATCCTACCCTTCCCCTAAAAGGGGAAGGAACTGCAGAATTAAGATTCAAGATATTTATTCCCCTGACAAGGGGGACTGAGGGGGTTTCTGAATTTTCTTCTCTTGGTTTCCTCTCCTATTTGGTCTCCTCTCCTCTTAGGAGAGGATTAAGGTGAGGTCTAAGGTGAGGTCTGTGGTCGTCTTCTTGAGACCTCATCCTAACCTTCCCCTAAAAGGGGAAGGAACTGAAGAAAACAACTAAGATCCACAACTTGTTTTCTTTTCCTCTCCTATTAGGAGCTTGTCTGCGTCTCCTCTCCTCTTAGGAGAGGATTAAGGTGAGGTCTAAGGTGAGGTCTCTGGTCGTTTTCATGAGACCTCATCCTATCCTTCCCCTAAAAGGGGAAGGGACTTCGAACAAAGGCTTAGCGTGGGACCAGCACGAGCGTGGTAAACCTCTCCGGTGGAAAATATTTCTTGATGACCGTATTAACATCGGCCCTTGTTACCCGCTTTATATACTGAGGGAATTTGTTGTAATAATCTATACTGCGATCGAACAGCTCGTTGTAGGCAAGCATGCTCGATACGCTCAACGCCATCTGCTTGCGGCTGTCATAATCCGAGAGTATATAGCGCTTGCTGTTTTCAAGCTCCATATCGTTTACGCCGCCGGTGTACAGCTTCTTGACCTCGGTCGTTATGACCTTAAGGGATGCGTCCACCTTCTCCGGAGACGTGGAGGTGTAGATGCCGAACCAGCCCTTGTTGTTCAGCTTTGCCTCGCCGATGGTCTGCACCGCATAGCATATCCCGCGCTTGTCCCGCAATTCCACGAACAGCCTGCCGCTCTGTCCGCCGAGTATCTGATCCAAGAGCATGATGGCAAACCTGTCCTCATGGTTGACCGGCACAGTCAGGGTACCGGTGATGATATGCGCCTGGTTCTTTTCCATGGTATACTTTTCCGTCTTCGTTACATACCGGGGCACCTGCAGGACCTGAGGGGCCGGCAGGTAGTTTTTTCCGGTTTTAATCATGGAGAGATAGCGGGCGATCTTTTTTACCATGTCCAGCCTGTCCATATCTCCTACCAGAGAGACAACACCGTTTTTGCCTGCCACAAACCTCTGGTAAGCATCCATAAGGTCCGGTCTCTCTATTTTTCTAACAGTACGTTCATTGCCTTTTTCCGGCAGGCTGAGGGGCGAATGCCCGTATATCTGCCGTAAAAAAGTATTCCTTGCCTGCAGGCCGATATTATCCTTGTCCGTCTTTATATCGGACAGGATGTCTGTCTTGACCCGTTTGATCTCATCCGCATCAAATGTCGAATTCAGCAGCATATCCGAAAACAGACCCAGCCCGTCATCCGTAAACTTGTTCAGGAATTCACCGGTGATGCCGAATGATTGTTTTGTCCTGACCGGCGAAAACAGCCCGGATATCGTATCGCTTTCCCTCTCGATATCGCTTTCCTTTCTGTAGTGCGTGCCTTTCTTGAACATCATTGACATTATATTGATAAGTCCTGTTTTGTCCCGGGGCTCCTGTGCCGTATCTCCGAGAAACAGGGCCGACAATGCAACGATCGGTATGGTATGCTTTTCCTTGAGGATAACGCGCAGGCCGTTTTCGAATGTCGCCATAAGCACATCGCCCGCGTGCTTCAGTGCGTAATCCATGCCCGTACCCGACGGGTGTACCACGCTCAGATGCTTTTTAGCGGAGGCGTTTTTCTTCGGCAGCAAAGCAACGACATTCAGCCTGTCAGGAATGAGGTATTTGTTGATCGCATTGCCTATGGATTCCAGATTTACGTCGTCCACTTTCTTTGTATAATCCATGATGTAGTCAAGCCCGCCCATCTCCACGACAGCCTCGCCTATCTTCATGGCACGCTGTTTTACCGTTTCGAGGTCATAGATGAACATACTTTTCAGCATTTGTTTTGCACGCGCTATCTCATCATGGGTCGGCAACTGTACCCCGGTGTCCGATACCGTACTCATAATTGTATCCAGGGCTTTTTGCAGCTTTTCCGGTTCCGTGGTGCCGCTGATGCTGAAAAAACCGGTATACCTGTTTGCCGAATGCGATACCATGATAGAGTCAACCAGCCTGTTTTCATTCTTGACGATGCGCGGCAGCCTTGAGGTATCGTTACCTCCGAGAATATAGGACAACACCTCCAGGGAAAAGCTGTCTTCGATCGTTACCGGCGGTGTAATGAACCCCATTGCATAGTACGTGTCTTTTACGTCAATGCTTTTTATAAGACTCTGCTGTTTCCTCTGTTCCGGCACCCGGGGGCGTATGTGCTCGATAATGCCGTTGGATTTCATGGGCTCGAATGCCTTATAGATCCCCTGCTCCACCTGCTGCTTCGGCATATCGCCGGCAATCACGATATTGATATTCGAGGGCGCATACCACTTCTTGTAATGGGTAAATATGCTTTCCCGGTCGAATGATCT
>JAKAHI010000014.1 GCA_021815065.1 bacterium
ATTGTTGAAATCTTTTGCCGTCAAAGGGAATTGAATGCCCGTTTGTGCCATAGCATTGCGAAGACCGGTTTGATCTTTCATAAGTGCCTCTGGTATGTAGTAAGCAAGATGCATACTTCCTGATCCGTTTAGTTTGAGTACTACATCTTCTTTTACATTGATGCAGCCCGCTATGAATACCAAGCCCATTAAAGCAATATACCCGATATGTTTTCGCATGCTTTTCTTTTTACAGAAATTTATGGTTTATGTCAAATGAACTCACGGATTAAACATTTCCGCAAAAGCCGGCACTAAAAAAATATACTGTGTGCTTTCACCCACTAAAAACGATATTTGCAATTATTCAACAAACATGCGCTAACGAGCTAATTATGTTCAATAATTATGGGTTTTTTAAAATATTTTAAACATCAAAAGGGTTGGGTTACCAACCCTTTTGCGCCTTTTCACCCACTTATTTTTTGTGCTTTGCTGACGCAGCACTTAATACAGCTTGTGCAGCAGCCAGCCTTGCAACAGGAATTCTGTAGGGAGAACAGCTTACATAGGTCAGGCCTATGTCGTGACAGAAGTGTATGGTTTGTGGATCCCCGCCGTGTTCCCCGCAGATACCAAGTTTTATGTCCGGTCTTGTTTTCCTTCCTTTTTCAACTGCTATTTTTACAAGGCCGCCAACCCCTTTGACATCAATGGTTGCAAACGGGTCAAACGACAAAATGTTCTGAGGTTTTATCATAACGTGATAACCGCACACCTCACACACGCCGTCCTTGTTCAGCCTTCCGCCGCATACGGGACAATGTTCTGAATACGATCTATAGAAGCTTATAAATCTTCCGGCATCATCCCTTGAAAAGCCATACGTCGTCTGGGTAAGATCGTTTGTTCCAAAGGAGAAAAACTCCGCCTCACCGGCGATCTCATCCGCAGTTATGGCCGCCCTCGGCAGCTCTATCATCGTTCCAACCAGGAACTTGATCTTCTTATTCTTTTGTTTCATTACTTCGTTGGCTGTTTCGATCACGATGGTTTTTTGCGCATGCATCTCTTCGACCATGCTAATGACCGGAAGCATGATTTCCGGATAGACCTTGATACCCTGATTCAGAAGGTCACAGGCGGCCTCTATGATTGCCCTGACCTGCATCCGGGTAATGTCCGGCATTATAATGCCGAGCCGCGCCCCCCGTAAGCCGAGCATAGGATTGAATTCGTGCAGTTCTTCTACCCGGGCAAGGAGCTTCTTTTTCTCCGCTATGACCGCCGGGTTTCCCCCCTGCAGTTCAAGCTTTGTAATTTCAACCATCAATTCTTCCCTCTTTGGAAGGAACTCATGGAGCGGCGGATCCAGCAGCCTTATGGTAACCGGCAAGCCCTGCATCTCCTTTAAAATGCCGGCAAAATCCTGCCTCTGCATAACAAGGAGCATGTCCAGAAACTTGAGCCGTTCTTCCCTTGTTTCCGCAAGGATCATTTTCTGCATGATGCCTATCCTGTCCTCTGCAAAAAACATGTGTTCTGTCCTGCACAATCCGACACCCTGCGCACCGAATGCCCTTGCCCTGCTCGCATCCCTTGGTGTATCGGCATTCGCCCGTACGCCGAGCTTTCTGATGTTGTCGGCCCAGGTCATAATGGTTTTGAAATCTCCGGTAAGATCCGGATCGACAAACGGGACCTTCCCTATGATTACCTCGCCCGTTGTTCCGTTGATCGATAGGTAATCACCCTCTTTCAATAATTTGTCCCCAACCTTTACAGAATGCGTTTTTGCATCTATCTCAAGCATCTCGCATCCCACGATAGCCGGCTTGCCATATTGCCGCGCAACGACTGCCGCGTGTGAGGTCATACCGCCCCTCCTGGTCAAAATACCTTTTGAAGCGTCCATGCCATGGATGTCATCCGGGGATGTTTCTTCTCTCAAAAGGACGACTGCCTGACCTTTCTGGGCCCAATCGACGGCCTTATTCGCTTCAAATACAATCATGCCGGAAGCTGCACCGGGAGATGCTGCAAGGCCCTTTGCAATCACATCGTATTTCGCCTTTGGATCGAATACCGGGTGAAGGAGCTGCTCAACCTTATCGGGTTCAATCCTTGCTATGGCCTGTTCTTTGGTAATCAGTCTTTCTTTTACCAGATCCACTGCAATCTTCAGAGCAGCCTGGGGGGTCCTTTTGCCTGTCCTCGTCTGAAGCATGTAGAGCTTTTCATTCTCAATGGTAAACTCAAAGTCCTGAACATCCCTGTAATGTTTCTCGAGCCTCGTCGTAATATCTCTCAACTGTCTGAAAACAACGGGCATCTCTTTCCCAAGATCTGATATAGGTTTTGGGGTCCTTATGCCTGCCACGACATCCTCGCCCTGAGCATTGGTGAGATACTCTCCGTAAAACATCTTTTCTCCCGTTGCAGGGTTACGGGTAAATCCTACGCCTGTTGCGGACTTGTCCCCGGTATTGCCGAACACCATGGTCTGGACATTCACTGCCGTACCAAGGGTTTCTGGTATATTGTTCTGCTTTCTATAGTATATAGCCCGGTCATTGTTCCATGATTTAAAGACCGCTTCTATTGCCATAAACAATTGCTGATAAGGGTCCTGCGGAAATTCTATCTTTGCCTTTGACTTTATAATGCTCTTAAAATCCTCTACCACGGATTTTAATGCTGCCGGAGGAACGGAGGTATCGTCCTTTGCATTGTATTTCTTTTTATACCCTTCGAAGACCTCTTCGAAAACTTTTTTACCCATATTCAGGACGACATCACCGAACATATACATGAACCGCCGGTAGCTGTCATAGGCAAATCTTTGATTGCCGGTCTTATCTGCAAGACCTGCAACGGTCAGATCGTTGAGTCCGAGGTTCAGTATCGTATCCATCATACCCGGCATGGAAAACTTCGCACCGGAGCGGACAGATACAAGCAAGGGGTTATCTTTATTGCCGAATCCTTTCCCTGTAACGGTTTCCAGTCTCTTGATCGATTTTTTTACCTCCTCCCGTAAATCCGAAGGGACCTTCATGCCTTTCTTGAAATATTCGAGACAAACAGTTGTCGGAATGGTAAAGCCCGGCGGTACGGGTATACCTGCCCTTGTCATTTCGGCAAGCCCGGCTCCTTTACCGCCAAGCAGGTCCTTCATATCGCCTTTGCCGTCAGCCTTGCCTTTTGCAAAGAAGTATATCCGCTTTATCTTTTGTGCCATAAAACCCCCTATATCAATTTAGTTATATCTAAAATCTGCATAACAAGATTTTTCATCTTTGCAAGCAGATTTAATCTGTTGGTTCTTATGTCTTGATTTTCGCTCATCACAAGCACCTTCTCAAAAAAGATATTTATCTCAGGGACAAGTTTCTCAAGTGTTTGTATATATCCTATATAATTTCTTGTTGCAAGAGATGATTGAACTTCGGCATTCACCGCCAAGTACTTGTCATACAAGGCTTTTTCCGATGGTTCAATAAGCAGCTCCGGTTTAACCTCATCAGGGCTATGGTTCTTTGAGATGTTTATGACCCGCTTGAAAGCAAGCATGATCGGTTCAAATTCCGGATTAAAAACGATATCCTTTAAGGCATGTATCCGCTTGTCTGCATCAAGAATGTTCTCTGGTTCTGTAGAAAGAACGGCATTGATTAGCTTGCCGATATTTATAGAATCTTTAAGATCGGCTTGCAGATCATGTTCTTTTGCTATTGTATTTAATTCCGATCGGTTCAAGTCAGTCAGATCATGAGTTGTTACACCCCGTCTTGCTATATCCTGCCTTATCTCTTCATCGCTCAGACCTGAATTATCTCTATCTGCTTTATTATTATATCTCTCCCTGAGAATACCCTCGAATCTTGTATACATGAAATTTAATATTGCGTGCTTCAGTTTGTCTCTATCAGTAATATGTTTATACTGATCTATACTGAAATCTACGAGTTTTTTTATATTTACCGATATCCCGTCCGCAGCGGGACGATCGGGTGATGCCGGTAACATCGTTAAGAGAATACCAATTGCAGCCCGCCTTAATCCATAGGGGTCCTGTGTGCCTGTAGGGACCTCTCCAATACTAAAGAATCCTGCAAGGGTATCTGCTTTGTCAGCCATGGAAATAAGCATTCCGGGCATTGATCCCGGCACACTATTACGATGTTCGCCGATTGCGGACGCTGCCATCCCGGCCGATGGATCTTTGAGTAAACAATACTGTTTCCCGATAATTCCCTGAAGCTCCGGGAACTCGGACACAAGCCGTGTTGCGAGGTCTGCCTTACAAAGGCGTGCAGCTTTCAGGATAACGCCGCGTGTTTGCTCATCCATTTTCATGGTATCGGCAAGGAAGGATGCTATAGTTACAATGCGCTGTGTTTTGTCATAAAGGCTCCCAAGCCCGGGATAATATGTCATGCCCTTCAACAGCTCGGCATAGAATTCGAGCGGCTGTTTTATGTCTTCGCGGTAATAAAACTCAGCGTCATCAAGCCGTGCAGTCAGCACCCTCTCATAGCCCCTTTTGATAATTGCCTTATCGCCGTAAGGATTGTTGCTTACACCTATGAAGTAAGGCATAAGTGTAAGCCCGTTATCTGCGATAGGGACATACTTCTGATGGGTCTTCATGACGCTCATGATGACTTCCTGCGGCAGATTCGTGAATCGTTCGTCAAAGCTGCCTAAAACTGCCACGGGCGATTCTACGAGATTGGTAATAGCATCAAGCAACGCACTGTCGGGTTGAGCCTGCCCTTTTACCCTTTTTGCCATTTCTTCTGTCTGCTTCATGATGATGTTCTTTCTCGCAGCAACATCCGGCAAAATCTTTTCCTTTTGCATGACTTTCAACCATGAATCAACTCCGTTGACTTTAATTTTTTTCCCACTGCCGGTCCTCAGTCCATACGTAAATGATGATGCCTTAACATCGCCAATAGTAAGAGGAACAACCTTGCCGCCGTACAGAACAACCAGCCATCGTATGGGCCGGATGAACCTTATTGAACTGCCTGAACTATTTGAATTGTTCTCTTTGTCTCCCCATCTCATGGATTTCCTGAAGGGTGACGTCAAGATTATGTTTCTCAGCCTTTCTTTTATAAGCGTTTTCGTCTGTGCGCCGGGCTTTTTGATCTCAACCTGGACAAACTCTCCTTTATCCAGTCTGACAACCTGGAGCGCCCCGGCGTCCACACCTTTCGAACGCGCAAAACCGATTGCAGCCTGTGTTGGATTCCCGTCCTTGCCAAAAGCAGCTTCTTTCCTCGGACCTGTATAGGTTGTACTGCTCGACCCGCCCTTATCGGAAACCTCCGCGGCAGATAAGACCAGACGCCGCGGTGTAGAAAATGTTTTTATTTGTTTAAAGGTTATATGCTCTGATTCAAATAATTGTCTGATGCTGTTTGACAGGTATTCTATCGCAGGATTGATCTCTGCAACAGGTATCTCTTCAACGCCAATTTCTATAAAGAGTTCCGGTCTATGCAATACTGTCATTTTGAATCTCTGCTTTCTTCATTTTTACTGTTTAATGTTGAATCCTGAGTTTGTTTATATGCCTGTGCAACACCCTTTGCCATCGCCCGCACCCTGCCGATGTACCGTGCCCTTTCTGCAACAGATATGGCACGCCGTGCATCGAGCAGGTTGAAAAGGTGAGAACATTTCAGCGTACAGTCATAAGCCGGAAGAAACAGCCCTTCTCCGGTGAGCCGCAGAGATTCCTTTTCGTACTCATTAAAAAGAAGAAAAAGCCTGTTAATATCGGCAGATTCGAAGTTGTACGCCGATTGCTGGTGTTCATTCTCTTTGAATAGGTCTCCGTATCTGACCTTGTTGTTCCATTTGAGGTCAAAGACGTTCTCAACTCCCTGCAGGTACATGGAGATTCGCTCGATCCCATAGGTGATCTCTACCGGAATGGATGCCAGATCAACACCCCCTGCCTGTTGAAAGTACGTAAACTGGGTAATCTCCATGCCGTCGAGCCAAACCTCCCATCCAAGCCCCCAGGCACCGAGCGTTGGAGACTCCCAATCGTCCTCTACAAACCGTATGTCGTGTTTTTTTATTTTTATCCCAAGGGCATCGAGGCTTTTAAGGTACATATCCTGAATATCGGGAGGCGATGGCTTGATAATAACCTGATACTGAAAATATTTTTGGAGTCTGTTTGGATTTTCACCGTACCGGCCATCCGTAGGCCTTCTGGACGGCTGAACATAGGCCGCTGACCATGGGGCCGGGTTGAGTACCCTTAAAAAGGTAGATGGATGAAATGTCCCCGCACCAACCTCAACATCGTACGGTTGATCGACGACACATCCGCTGTTTGACCAGAATTTGTTTAATGTGAAAATAACGTCCTGGATATTCATATCATCCGCCTAAGGCAAGAATGGTATCCAGAAACGGCAGTGTTTGTCAACCCCGTCAGAAGATGCAGAGAAAACAGTTGAAATTGCCGAAACCTTAGCCTATCTTATAACAAGAACACAAAATAATTACAGGAGGAACTCTATGAACATTCAGGTAACCTTCAGACACATCCCTTCATCCAGTGCTTTGAAACAATACGCAGAGGAAAAGATCACAAAACTGATAAAATCCCTGAAAGAGCCTATCGAGGTTCATATCATTTTTACTCAGGAGAAGAAAAACAACACCGTTGAGTTGACGCTTACATCGGCAGGCAAGGAACTCTATGCCAAAGAGCGCGGCGGAGATATGTATGCCGCCATTGACCTTATACACGATAAACTCGACAAGCAGATCAAAAAGCTGAAAGAGAAGAAAAAAAAGCACACGGGTATAGCCTCCATGAAGCACCTCCAGCAGGCCGGGTTCGCGGATGAAGAAGAGGATAAAGACGAGGTCATGGTAATACCCGAGAAAGATTACTTTGTACGTCCCATGACAACGGAGGAGGCGGTCCTCCAGCTCGATATATCGGAGACCCCTTTTCTCGTTTACCTCGATGCCGGGGCTGAAAGGGTCAATGTGGTATTCAAGCGGGACGACGGACAGTACGGACTTATTGAAACAGGTGCCAGATATAAATAACAAGAGGAAAGTTCAGGAACGCATACACGGGGTGCTCGTGTCGGTAAACCGTGTAGGTGTTCTTATAACGGGTAAAAGCGGTATAGGAAAGAGTGAGTGTGCTCTTGAGCTTATCACGAGGCACCACAAAATCGTAGCCGATGACCTGGTCATTGCCGGCATCGAGCACGGTAATCTGTTCGGTAAAAGCGATCCTCTTATACGAGGATACATGGAACTGCACGGCCTGGGCGTCATAAAAGTCCAATCGCATTTTGGCAAAAACGCCCTGTGCCCTAAAAAGCGTATAGATATGGTTATAGACTTTATCGATTGGGACAAATCAAGCCATGCGAGGGGCTTTTTAAAACCCTACACGTACAGCATTCTGGGGAAAACACTGCCCCTCGTAAAACTGCCCGTCCGGCCGGCACGGAATATGGCTTCACTGGTCGAGGTGGCCGTTACAAGTTTTCTCTTGAAAAAACAGGGGATAGATGAGGCAAAAGAACTGGAACAGAGGATTTCAGAAAGGATCGGGAGTACCCATGGATAGCAGGTCACCCCTGAACATCGTGATCGTGACAGGCATGTCCGGCTCGGGCAAAACGACCGCAATGGCCATGCTTGAGGACATGGGCTTTTTTTGCATCGACAACATTCCCTTACAGCTTATACCGAAGTTTATCGATCTGATAACGGATTCAAAAGAGGACATCAGGAACATAGCCTTTTCAATAGATGTACGGGGAAGGGGCTTTTTTGCAGATCTGTCCCGCCAGCTTCAGGCGTTGAAATCCACGAAAGACACGGTTACCATCATATTCCTTGATTCCTCCGACAGTGTTCTCCTGAAACGGTACAGCGAAACGAGGAGAAAGCATCCCCTTGCGCAGAATATACCCATAGAAGAGGGATTCCTCCTTGAGAGAAAGTACCTCGAGGAAATCAAGAGCCAGGCGGATCACCTCATAGATACATCAAACTTTACCGTTCATGATTTGAAAAAAGAGCTGAGGATGTTTATCCAGCAATCCACAAAAACAAAATCTATGACAATCATTCTGCAATCATTCGGTTATAGATTCGGTATTCCTACTGATACGGACATGGTCTTTGACGTACGATTTCTCAGGAACCCATATTTTGTACCGGAGTTAAAAAATTGCACAGGCCTTGACAAGGATGTAATCCTTTATGTTAAGGGTAATGACACGACGATTAAGTTTCTCGAGCTTTTAAAAAAGTTCATGGAATTTACCATTCCGCTTTATGATGCAGAGGGAAAGAGTTACCTCACCGTATCATTCGGGTGTACCGGCGGCAGGCACAGGTCCGTAACGATCGTGGAAGAGGTAAAAGACATGATAACCGGTTTAGGGTATACCCCCATAATAAAACACCGGGACATAGCAAAGGAGTAAACAATGGTTGGGATTGTTGTTGTTGCACACGGTCAGTTTGCAAATGAATTGGTTGCAACCACGGAATTCATTGTCGGCAAAAAAGACTATATAACGTCCGTTATGACAGACCCCACAAAACCTGTCGAGGTCTTGCGGGATGGGATTGCGAGCGCCATCAAAAGGGTCGATAAAGGAGAAGGTGTACTTATTCTGACCGATATGTTCGGCGGTACGCCATCAAACATCAGCCTGTCCTTCCTCAGCGGGGGCCTTGTCGAAGTCCTCGCAGGCGTAAATCTGCCGATGCTGATCAAGCTGGCATCCATGGACACAAAAATGCCGATAAAGGAGCTCGCCAATATGATAAAGGAGTACGGCAGGAAGAACATCATACTTGCCGATGACGTATTGAACAAAACGGGATCATGAAAGAAGGAAATTTTATCGTCAGTAATAAACTCGGTTTCCACGCCAGGGCGGCTGCTCAGTTCGTGAAGCTCGCAAACACCTACGAATGCGAGATCTATGTATACAAAAACGGCGAACGGGCGAACGGGAAAAGCATACTCGGTCTCTTAACGCTTGCCGCTGCAAAAGGTACTACATTGAAGATCATGGCAGACGGGAAGGACGAAGAAACAGCATTCGTTTCCCTGCAAAGACTGATAGAAAACAAGTTCGGTGAAGAACAATGACGGTCTACCTGAAAGGCATAGCAATATCTCCCGGCTGGGCAACAGGCAAGGCAATTATGCCCATCAGCTCGGTATTCGATATATCCCGCTACCATATATCCGCCGATACGGTGCCTTCGGAAATAAACAGGTTCCTTTCCGCAATCGAAAAATCGAAAAAGGAGATCCAGGGTATTTCAGAAAAGATAGATCCCGTCTCCGGAAAAGAGGCATTGCTCATACTCGATATGCACATGATGATACTCGAGGACAAGTCGTTTGTAGAAAATGTCATTACCAGAATAAGGGACAACTCCATAAACACCGAATGGGCATTGACCGAGGTCCTCAGCAACATAGAAAAGACCTTCGATAGGATCGAAGACGAATATATCAAAGAAAGAAAGTTTGACGTAGCCCACGAAGGACAAAGGATCCTGAAAAATCTTTCCGGACAGGAAGCAACCTACGATCTCGCAGAACCGGGCATCATCGTCTTATCAAGTTTTGCCATGTCGAACACGCCGTATCTCATGAAAGATAATGTCATAGGTCTTGCACTCGAAACGGGCGGGCTCGTCTCCCACCCTGCGATTATAGCACGCTCGCTTGGAATCCCGGCTGTCGCCGGCATAAAGAATCTGGCAAGTAAGATACGGGACGGACAAAACATACTTATCGATGGAGATAACGGCATCCTGATAGTAGAGCCGGAACTCGAGATCATCAATAAATATCAGGACACAAGGGCACATAAAAAGGGAAGCGATACCCTCCATGAGGTAAGGAGCAGCACACAAACAAAAGACGGTACCGCTATCAAGATAATGGCAAACATAGAATTTCTTGAGGAAGCGGAAGATGCTTTTAACGCGGGGGCGGAAGGAATCGGCCTCGTAAGGACCGAGTATCTCTACACTCGAAAGAGAGAGCTTCCCTCGGAAGAGACAAGTTTTATGCATTATTCCACCATTACAAAACTGTTTTCCGGTTCCCAGGTTACGATAAGAACCCTTGATATCGGGGGCGACAAAATATTCTCGGAACTCTATAAAAAGTCCGAGAACCCGGCCCTCGGATTACGGGGTATCAGGGTCTGTCTGAAAGAACAATCCCTCTTCAGAACACAGATAAGGGCTATTCTCAGGGCAAGTGCATTGGGCGAAATAGGCATATTGTTGCCCATGATCTCATCCGTCGGCGAAGTCCAAACCGCAAAGAAGATCATCGAAGAAGAGCGGAAAAATCTTGCCGCGAACGGCTACAAAACCGGCGCGACAAAACTCGGTGCGCTGATCGAAACTCCGGCCGCTGCAATGATCGTGGACAGCCTGTCCGGTACGCTTGATTTTGTAAGCGTCGGGACAAACGATCTGATCCAGTATACCATGGCCATCGATCGGGGTGACGAAGACGTGTCCTACCTCTACCAGCCCTTGCATCCCGCTGTACTAAGGATACTCCTGTTAATAGCCGAACAGGCGGAGAGGAGCAAAATACCGGCACAGATTTGCGGAGAAATGGCAAGCGTGCCGCTTTATCTTCCGCTTTTGATAGGTATGGGTTTTTCCGAATTAAGCATGAATATCGGCATCATGAACAGAGCAAGAAGATTCATAGCAAAGATCAACAGGGCACATGCAAAGACGCTGGTAAGAGAGGCGGTAAAACTTCCATCCGCAGAAGAGGTCGAGAAATTTATCATGAACACCTACACGAAAGAGCTCGAAGATGAAGCTTGATCATATTGCAATCGTGGTAAAAGATTTGGAGGAGGCCGTTGCAACGTACAGCCGGAAACTCGGGGTACCCCTTGAGTCAAGGCAACGCGTAGAACCCGAGGGGGTGGAGATAGCGGTTATGTCCCTGGATAACACACGCATCGAGCTTCTCCATCCTCTGG
>JAKAHI010000324.1 GCA_021815065.1 bacterium
GGATCGATGTTGGAAAGTGTTTCAAGCACCTGGAGTTTCTTCTGTGCTGCCACAAGTTCGTCCTGAAGTATTTTTATCTTGAGATTGGATTTTACGCTCGCAATCAGCTCGATAGGGGTAAATGGTTTTGTCACATAGTCCTGGGCACCCTCTTCAAGGATATGAAACTTATTGTTCAGTTCTTTTTTATTTGCGACGACGAGAACGGGTATTGCATTGAGGTCCTGATGTGATTTTTTCAACTTGAGGAACTTAAACCCATCGGATTCCGGCATAAACAGATCGCATATTACGATGTCCGGGCGGCTGGAAACCATCTCTTTAAAACCGGCAAGACCGTCACTTGCTTCATAAAACATATCGAACAGCCCGGCATCGGTCAGCACGGATCTGATCTGTTTCCTTGTTGCAGCAGAATCATCGATAATAAGTATACTTCTCCGCATTGAACATGTTCATGACAAAAACAAGCGCAGATGTCAAGGGTTTTAGCGTTTGTCTTAAAGTTTTGAACAGTACATTTGTTTATTTTTAAACACAATGCTGCCCGCAGAACAGAGTGGGAATTTTTTTGTTCAATCGGAAACACCGGTATTCCGAAACCGCATTACCTGTCCATGACCATGATCCTGAACGGTATTTGGAGAACAGGCGTTTGTTTGTCTGTTGTCGAAACGATGATGTCCGATGTGTATTCGCCGGCATATTCAAATGGCTTTGCAGATATGCCCAGTTTGTATATATCGGGTGCGAGCCTTTCTGCATGAATGTCCAGATAGTTGCCGGTATCGAGAACCTTTTTTATCGTAAACGGCCTCTTGTGTTTTGAAAAAATATAGGTGCTGAATACAGAGGATTTCCTGCCTTTCAGTAAAATACCTGCAAAGATCTTATCGGGGTTTGCCCGAAGATCGAATATTTTATTTGCCGTTACTCTGACTCGCAAAACAGGAACGCGGGAAGAGGTTGTGGAGATTAAAACAGCACTTTGCAAAAGACCTGCGGGCAGTCCCTTTTCAAGCTTTATATGGAGATCATACTCGTCCTGCCCTGAGGTTTTAACGCTTGCTTTTACATACGGCGACAGCGGTGTCACCGATGTTATTCCCATGGAAGTGGATGTAAAAACGACTGTTTGAGAAAGGGGCGTATTTGTATGAATTTCTCCAAAGTCAACCGTATCCGGCTGCAAGGAATAAAGCTGCTTTACATAAGCCGTTATTTTAAAGGTAAGCGTCCTTTCGTTTGTTGCATTGGTGTAGACGATGATCCTTTGATCTACCGGTCCGCTCAGCCCCTTTGTATCCAGCCTGACGGATAAAACGGCATTACTCCCGGGCTCTATCTGGCGGTTTGCCACCCGTGCGAAGATGCATCTGCACGAAGACATGATACCCTCAATGCGCAAAGGCGCTCCGCCGGTGTTCTTAATATAAAAATCATGCGTTGCCTGATTACCGGCATCGAGCTGAGAGAAATCGTATGCGGTTTGAGGGACGGTCGCATACGGGGATGCAGGTGCATACCTGGTGCATGATACAAGACCTGTGAACAATACAAGTACAAACAGTACGGCTCTCAAAACCGGCCATACTCGTTCATTCGATATGCAAGGGTACGGGTTCTTCATCGGCGGGGCTTCCGGCGGACACACAGCGAAGCCCCGCAATTTGTATATACACTCTTCGTCTCAATTATCATTCGGATTTACCTTCGGCTTGTTCTTCAGGTAAAACTGATACCCTGCCCTGCCCTTCAACACCAGCCACTGGAGCGCCTGCATTTCCTGTGATGCCTGGGGGTTGTCCGGGTCCGTAAAATCGAGGTGTATGGATGTCCGGGCACCGGGCGAGCTCATCGAGCTATAGGTAAACGGTATTCCCATGGGTATTGCAGTATACGGCGTAAAATCAGGTGAGGAGGTAAAGCAGTCGGCCATGGAGTTTGCATAAGCATCAAACTGGCTCAACGGCTTTATACCGAAGATCTGTTCCGTCGTTTTAAACATGCTTGAAATGGAATAATGTACGCCCGATATATAACCCTTCTTTGCATAAGGACTTATAACGAGGCTATACATCCTCATGGCATCAACATGGTCCATAACACCCTGGGGATCGTCCTCTGTCACGAATATGACCATATCCTTCCAGAAAGGGCTGTGTGTCAATGCATCCACTATCATGCCGAGACCTGCATCATTATCGGCTACAAATGATTGCGGGGTCGGGTCTCCGGGGCTTGTACCTTCCGTATGATCGTTCGGGAGCCATATATAAATGAACTGCGGAAGCTGTCCGTCTGCGATATAGCCGTTTAATTCCTGTATAAAATCAGATGCCTTTGTCGTATCTTTAATACCCAGATTAAATCCCGGCCATGGGTACACATGACTCGTATACGTGCTCAACAATTCAGGGATACTGAGGTTTACGAACTCGCCGTAGTTGCGGAAGCTTATGCCGAGGGAGAGCAGATACTCGAAAAAGTAGCCGGCATCGGGTATGACGAGACTGGTCACATACAAAGGATCCGAGAGTCCCCTGCCCGAATAGTCCTGTATCCAGGTCTTCTCGACAAAATCCGTCGAATTGGCGCCTTTCAGCCACTGGTGTCCCTGTACGGATGACT
>JAKAHI010000325.1 GCA_021815065.1 bacterium
CCCTGTATGTCGGGTTTTTGAAGTTTATGACCGCGGTCAATATCTTTTTCGCCTGTTGATACTTCCCTTCCCTGATGAGCACCTTGCCCTTCATCGCCATTGCCAGGGTCAGATGAGGATTTGATGTCAGTGCTCTATTGAGAAAATCCAGTGTCTTTCCGTTGCTGTCGCTTACCACCCATTGCAGTTCATAGTACATCTCCCCATACGCCTCGAGGATATCGGCGTTCGTCTTGTCGAGCTCGTATGCCTTGTGAAGGTTTTTCTTGAATTCCGGCAATGAGATCAGGGAATTCAACACGCCCTGCACTTCTGTTTTTCTTCCCAGATTTGCAGCATACCAGTAGTACCCCATGGCACCGTTGGGGTTTATCTGTATAGCACTTTTCGCCATTGCCATACCCTGTTCGTAATCGTTGAATGAACTCGTTTGCGTAAGTTTTGCCTGGTCCCCCATGGTCTCGTATGCCCTTGCCAACCCCACATATCCCTCATAAATGGTACTTTTATCCTTGGATTCCGTTATGACCTTATTGAACATATCGATTGCCCGCTGAATGTTCGTGATGTCCTTGTCATAATTATCGAACACACTTTGGGCTTCCCTCAGAGTCACTGCGTATGCATAGGCGGGGTATACCAGTGTAAACGCAAAAAATAATATTATCATAACCTTTGTTTTCAACATGCTTTATCTCCTTTATCACTTCGCCTGTAACAGGCAGGGTTCTTTAAGTATTAGTCATTCTTTCTCATCTATTGCAAGGTTAGCGAGTCTGTCCGCTTCCCGGTTTAATTCACGCGGTATATGCTGAACGATGATCGTATCGAAATGCACGGCTAGGCTCGTATACACCCTGAACAACTTTCTTATGTTGGGGTTTTTGACAGCGTACTTACCGTTGAGCTGCGATACAAGGAGCAATGAATCGGAATTGATATGTATTTGCTTAACGTTCAATTCCTTGAGTTTTTCCAGGGCAAGGATAAGTGCATTGTATTCAGCGACATTGTTTGTCGCATGACCGAGATACCTTGTCAGGTACACGGGTTTGTCCTTGACCCCGTAGATAACCGCACCACACCCAGCCTCGCCGGGGTTTCCCCGTGATGCACCGTCTATAAATACCGTAACTTCTTTTTTTTCCATATCTCCACACTTATTTAAATTACCTGTTTCCTTCTTGCCCTGAATAGACGAATAACCTGTTAAGAGGGAAACCCCGGAAAACCAAACATCAAACCTGCGTTTGTATAGTAGCCTATTTCTTGTCTTTTATGGAATCCAGCAGCCTCTGCGCAAGGGGCTTGTCAAACAGCGCCCAGTCCGCTCTGAAGCTCGGGGTCTTGTAATTGATGACCTTTTCCAGTATCTCCCGTGCCTTGTCATACTTGTCTTCTTTAATATATACCTTGCCGATTATTGCCATTGCCAGGGTAAAGTTTGGCTCATTTTTCAGTGAAGCATTGAGGTAGTCAAGTGCCTTGGTATCACTGCCACCGACTATCCAGGGCAGCTCGTAGTACATCTCGCCGTACGCTTCAAGCACATTAAAATTATTTTTATCGATCGCATAAGCCTTGCCGAGATACTTCTTGAAATCCGGCAGCATAAAGAGTGAATTCAGGACACCCTTGTATTGTCCGACCCTTCCGATGTTCGCGGCGTACCAGAAATAACCCATCGCACTCTTAGGATCAGCCTTGATGGCCTTGTCTGCGGCAGCCTGACCGGCCTCATAGTCTTTCAAGGCATCGGTATGGGTGAGTTTCGCCTGGTCTCCCATGGTTAAATAGGTCCTGGCAATATCACAGTAAGCCTGGGATATAATGTTTTGATCCGTTGTCCCTGTTATGACCTGGTCGTACAGGTCAAGGGATTTCTGCAGATCGGTAATGTCCTTGTCATAATTATTAAACACGTTCTCTGCGTCGGAAAGCGTAACTGCGCGTGCGTTTACGGTAAACAGAAGTGCAATGGATAGTACCAGTAGCGTTTTTAGTCTTAGCATATTTCCTCCTTTTTTCCGTCCGGGACGGCTTTTCTTTATGTCAGACAACACTATTGCGCTTAATTGCTTGAACCATATCATACTTCTATGATTTTGTTTACAACTTCATGCTCCTGTTCAACAATGTCTTTACCGCACAGGTAAATCCGTACGGCCCCACAGCGTCTATTCTTGTGATGCGGTCCAGGGTTACATCCGTGAAACTGCCGCCGGGCTTTTGTACAAGAAAAGGGACGTCGACCTGTCTGAGCATGGGCTCGTCATTTTTACCTTCGCCTATGGCAGCCGAGACGATGGTACCGTACACTTTTTTGTAGAGGGACATAAGCTCCTTCACTGCCTCACCCTTGTCCGTGTTTCCCATAAGATGGTAGAACCGCGTACCCGGATATACCTTCAGCCCGTTTTGCCTTGATAGTTGTTTTATACTCTCAAGAAGAGACGTGTCTCTGAGGATGAACGGCTCATCATGGCGTCTGACCTTAGCCATTGCTGCGAGCCGTGGTTCAAGGTTGAGGTAGCGGGACACCTCTTCGACGCTCATGTCTCCGAACCCGGTAACGCTGTTTCCGAAAGCCTTTTTCATCTGCTCAAAGACCCGGCGCAG
>JAKAHI010000326.1 GCA_021815065.1 bacterium
GAGTCCTGTCTGCACCTCGTCAATGATAAGAAGACTTCCATTCCTGTCGCACAGCTCCCTCACCTGCTTGTAAAATGCCCTGTCAGGGACAGAGATGCCGAGCGTGGCAGGTACTGTTTCGAACAACACGGCAGCGGTCTGGTTGTTCATCGCCCTTTCGAGTGCAGGGATATCGTTGAACGTTACCTGAGAAAAGCCCGGAGGCATGGGACCGAATGGTTTGCGGTATTTCTCATCACCCGCGGCAAGTGCAAAGCCCGTATGTCCATGATAACCTCCCTGAGCGGAGATAATGCCGGATCGTTTTGTATAAGCCCTCGCTATCTTGATCGCAGCGTCTATGGCCTCACCGCCGCTTACCCCGAATACCGTGTAATTGATATCGCCGGGCATGAGCTGTGCGAGTCTTTCGGCAAGCACCGCCCTCTGTTCGCTTATAAGGTGATGATTGCCGATATCGAGCTCTTGCATGGCAGCGGCAAGGGTTTTTATGATCTCCGGATTGCGGTGGCCAAGGTTGAATACGCCGCCGTTACTGTGACAGTTGACGAGCTGCTTTTGGCCGTCAATGTCCCACACATAAATGCCTTCTCTTCTGCCAAAGATAAAGTCCATGCCGTAGGAGGTAAACATGTCCGCTTTGCCCTGGGAAACGTGATCATGAAAAAGCCTTATACTCTCCTGTTTGGAAAGCTTATTTGTAGCACCCATTCTGCCCTCCTCTGCAAATCACCTTACGCTCTTAACTTTATAAAATCAATAATACCAGCGGAGGATGGAAGGGGTAATCTCTGCTGCTTGACATTGGAGCAATGTGGGATTATCCATCTTTAGTAAGGACAACCGATGCAAAAATCTAATTTTATAAGGATATACCTATGTTAGACAGTATCGATATAAAGATCTTAAGCATTCTGCAAAGAGACAGCAGGACAACGTACCGGGACATCGCAAAAAAGGTAAAATTACAGCCCCCTTCTGTCATAGACCGGGTAAAAAAACTTGAAAAAGAGGGGATCATAAAGAGCTATGTTACGCTCATAGACGAGAAGAAACTGGGGTTTGATGTAACCGCATTTATCGGGGTTTATATCGAACATCCGCAGTATATCGACAGCTTCGAGAAGGCTATTGCGGGCATCAATGAGGATATCCTCGAATGCCACCATGTTACCGGCGACTATACCCTGCTCCTGAAAGTCAAAACGCGCAACACAACCACTCTCGAGAGACTCATCAAGGAACTCCGCGGAATAACCGGCGTGGTCAGGACCTACACCATGGTAGTGTTTTCGACCTTAAAAGAAGACTGCGTCGTGTCCGTAAAAGAACCTGCAAAATAACTCTAAGCTGCCCTCAGCAACCTTCGCAGTGCATTCCGGGTCAACCTCTTTTTTTAAAAACACTTGACTTTTGCACCCGTATAATTAAATTAATAACCGCCGTTCATAATTTGAATATGTGTTCACACTGTAAAAAATGTGATTTTTCTCATGAACGGTATACGACGAACACAGAAAAAGGAATAAAAACATGAAAAACAAAAAGCTGCTGATTGCAATCATAGGTATTCTTGCGCTTTTGGTCATCGTTATCTTCAGAATAAAAAACGAGAGAAAAGGCCCCGCAAAGACAAAAACATCGACCCTTGTAACAGTTGCGCCGCCGCAACGGGTAACGTTAAGAAAAACCATAACACTGACCGGCAGCATTATGGCGTATCAACAGGCAAATATCTTTGCCCGTGTCGGGGGATATCTTGAGAAGATTCCTGTTGATATCGGCGATCCTGTCCGCAAGGGACAGGTCCTGGCCGTTATAAACTATCAGGACCTGCAGGATCAATATCAGCAGGCAAATGCAAGTTTTGAGTACGCAAGCATTCAGTATGAACGGGCCAAGAAGCTCATTCAAAAACAACTCATTGCGCAAAACGATCTTGATATGGCGAAAACCAATTACGATGTTACCGAGGCAGCAAAGAACCTTGCGGCGCTCAACCTGAGCTATGCCGTCATCCGCGCACCGTTCAGCGGTTACATCGCCAGCAGGTACGTTGATCCCGGAACGCTCATACCCGGTTCGACACAAATGGTCCCTGCAAACCCGCTCCTTGTTCTTGTCGATATAGACACGGTAAAGATCATGATCAATATCCCGGAACATAGCGTAGCTGAGATCCATGTTGGCATGCCGGTGACGACAGTAACGGATGCTTTCCCGGAAACGGTGTTCAACGGAAGGATAACCCGTATTGCCCCTGCACTGGATCCTATAACCAGAACAATGGCCGCAGAGGTTGACATAGCAAACCCGCGGCATCTTCTGAAGCCGGGTATGTTTTCGAAGGTTATCATAGTCTCCGAGATGCATAAAGACATACTTGCCGTACCTGTTTCCTGCATCCAGACCCAGGACGATCACCATAGCCTTTTTGTCGTTTCCAACGGCATTGCGAAACTCGTACCTATTGAGGAGGGCATAAAAGCAGATGGTCTGGTAGAAGTTACCAGCGGAGTAAGCCCCTCGGACGAGGTTGTGGTACAGGGAGAGGACGCCCTGCATGATGGTCAGACGGTGGAAGTGCAGCAAACAGGGAATGGTGGGATGTAAATGC
>JAKAHI010000327.1 GCA_021815065.1 bacterium
TCCGATCTATAACCTCGGTTACAGACCTGTCCTCAAGCAAAGACTCTATCGGACCCAGGCCGAGTGCTTCATCAATAACCTCCTTAAGCAGGATTGCTTCATCTATGGGGGCGTCTAAGATGTTGTCCGTTTTTAATTTAGCTATAATATTCTTTATAGCTTCGGTAGCCTTATATTTTACCTCGGATGTTTTTAGTTTTGAAAGATCGATATTTTTAAGATCAAGTTCATCAAGCAACTGCTGGTGTATCTCTTGTTTTAGATTATCCATTTTTTCCGTGGTTAAGTTTTGTTGTGAAGCATAAGGCTGAACAGGCTCATGCAACAGATCGGTACGTAGTGTTTCATTCGAACGAAGTCCTTGTTCCTCATGATCCTGTACTTGGTTCGCGATATGTTTTACAAAAACCTCGTGTGAACCAATTTTTAGTTTGTCTCCTTCCTGTAAAACAGTGGATTCCAATAAAGGCCGTTCATTGTAGAAAGTACCGTTCGAGCTATTCATATCGGTTGCGAACCATACATCGCCCTGCTTGTATATCTTGAGATGTTTTCTTGAACACAGGGTATCGTCAAGCCTGACCTCAACATCCGGTGATCTGCCTATGACAGCTTGTAACTGCACCGTTGTCGTAAGTATTTTTTTACCCTTCTTGATTATTTCCATCTCAAGCATATTAGTCCATCGGATCATATCCCAGGGATTTGCCGGCATCATTGTATCTTTGATTCATTTCCTTTATCTTTGTTGTATCTATACTGCCAGGCCTTATGATTGCCGGAGTTATAAACACAAGAAACTGTGATTGCGAGTGCTGGTATTTTCTCGATTTAAACAACTCTCCTATAATCGGTATGCTTCCCAATAAAGGAAACTTTGTAACGCTTTTAAACCCCTTATCATTTAAAAGCTCCGACATAACCAGCGTCTCGCCCTGTGTAAGGTTCACAACGGTTTCTGTTTTTCTTGTGACAAATGCAGGCAGATTTATACCGTTTGCCGAAACGGCATTAGCCATATCGATGTCACTTGTCTCCGCGTGTATTTTAAGACTTATATTGTTAAATTCATCGGTTGCAGGCTGAATGTTAAGGATCACACCGAACTCTTTCCAATTCACGTTCGTTTGCCCCAAAGTTGACGTGCTTGGTATTGGAATCTCTCCGCCTGCAATGAAGCTTGCTTTATCGCCTGAGCGGCAGACAAGCACAGGATTACTGAGAACCCTTCCAAGATTATTGGCCACCATCAAATTAAAGACAAAACCAAAATCAGATAGAATAGAGCCTGCAATAGAAAAGGCACCTATACGGGCTTGGCTGTCGAGTGCAGGATACGCACCTTTGAATTCTGATGATAGAGAAATTGTTTGAGGCCAGCCAATTCCGATATTTTTCGCAAACCCTTTATCAACCTCCATCATCTTGACATCTATCTGTACCATCTTATCGAGGCGCACATTGTTCTTTTTTACAAAATTTATAACCTGGGGATACAGAGAAATCACTTTTTCAATCTTATCGTAATCATCGGCCTTTATTACCTGGCCTTCAAGTACGACCCTATTGCCAATGACATTCGTTTTTATACCTTCGATATCATGCAGGAGTTCCTTAACGTCGAAAGAAACAAGCTTAATGTCTTCTACGGTAACCCGTATAGTGAAATCTTTCTTTTTACCGGAGACCTGCCATAGAGACAGGTTCGTTATACCTTTTGAAATGCCCGTGACCATAAGTTGACTGGTGTTTATGACCTTTACACTTGCTATGGTCGCATCGCCGATTGCAACCTTTGCTATGTTTGGCTGCTCAATGACCCTGCTTTGTCCTTGCACCAGGGAGATGATGTTTTGATCAGCATACGCGATAGGTGGCATCAAGACGAGCAAACAAAAAAGAAAATAGGTCACATATGACCCGGAGGGTATATTTTTACCCATTTTCCCTACTCCCCGCCCCTGCCTTTTATTACCCTGATGTTTCTCTCATGCTGAATCTGTTTAAGATTACCGATCTTCATGATGTTTTCCCATCCTACAACCGGCAGGTTTTCTTCTGCTTGAATATTGTCCGCATTTCTTAAAACGAAATTTAATCTTGCTCTTTCAGACGCAAAGGTAAGCAACTCCGCTTCTATTGTTGAAACAGCAAGCGTTAAGCTGTTATAGTTATAAGGTTCTGATTCCTGAAGTCCTCTTCCCCATATTCCTCCTGTTGCAAGCACCGTAACATTCTGAAGCAGGGTAATTGTTGCAAGTTTTGTTGCTCCGCTCGATACCGGAAATGAAAATGTACCGAGGATATCCACATGATCTCCCGGTCTTATCAAACCTGATACGCTGCTCTGGTTATCAACTGCAATGGATATTGCCCTTTCATTTTCCTTTATCAGGGACGTGAACCCTGAGCCTTTTGCCGCTCCAAGCATTGTCCATTGAAGAGGTTCTCCTTTTTCTGCCTGCATGACTGCCCGATGACCGATCACGGCATCTTCATCCTTCTGCTGGATTGTATTGTGAGACAGATACCGCTTTGGTTGAGGCATTGCGGTAAGGTTATTCTTTGTAATAATCGAGCCTGGTTTTATATCCGTTTTTGCTACAAGTACAT
>JAKAHI010000328.1 GCA_021815065.1 bacterium
TCACGAAGTACGAATACCACTGTCACAACTGGCTCGTGGGCAATCAGGTGTTCGAATCGGCAAAGAACGAGCACCAGAGGGCCTTTGCCTACGGTTATATAAGCCACCTTGCGTCGGACGTCATCGCTCACAATTATTTTGTCCCGAATATGATCATAACCATGTACAGAAAAAAAATGTTCCTTCACTCTTACTGGGAAATCCGCTTTGACAGGCTGGTGAACGATAAGGCCGTAAAAACCATAGAAAGGACCCTGAAACTGAGACACAAGGATGACAATGACCTGCTCAAGCATACGCTTGAAAAAACACTGTTTTCTTTCTCCACGAACAAGAATATCTTTAACAGCGTCATGCAGGTCAACAAGAGGAAACTGCTCAGAAATCTTTTCAAGGGGTTGACCTCCGAAAAAAAATGGCTTTTTTCGATTGATCAGTTCGATACGTACAAACATTATTCCATCGATGCTATTTTTGACGTACTCAACAAGGGGAACGAGTCGGTTTATACGCAGTTCGACCCAACCGGCATAGAGATAATTCACATCGCTTCCCAGGTGAGGAAGGAACTCAACAGGCTGCACCGCAAAAAGAAGTTGTCCGAACATGACATGCAGGACATAACGCACAGTATACTGCCCGAATTCCCTCCGGGTTTATATTCGGAATATGCCCCGGTGGTTCCTCAAAAGAGCGGAAGGAGCGGGGAATGAGGGGGTTGTGGATCGCAGGATTGAGCGAATAAGTTAATTTTCTTATTGCATTTTTAGGGTTAATATTTAATTTTGAATGGGTGTTCGACCGAACCAACAAACGAATTATGACAAAGCAAGCGTATAGAGATACAAAACGAATTTTATTTTACCGGCTTTCGCTTCTTATGGTACTTCTGGTATCCGTGGCTGCCCTGACCGTACTGGTTGAGGCGGGTAAAACGGGAGCATTCGACGCTTTTTTTACAGGCATTATCCAGCACAACAAATCCCGCACCATGCAAATCCTCATGGAAATGGTCACGTTTATAGGCACAGCATATGGTGTCATACTTATTCTGGCAGGCATCTGCATCTGGTTATGGAGCCGCAGGGCTTTGCATGCACTGAAGGATGTTTTGGGCATATCGCTTTTCAGTTTTATAACGGAGATCTCGGTCAAAGAGCTAGTACACAGGTCACGGCCCTTAAGCTGGCTCGGAATAACCGCATCGGGATATTCTTTCCCGAGCGGTCACGCGATCATGATCTTTGTAATAGCCGTTGAGCTTATCATCATCCTGCGCAGGTTTGGCCGTGCCCGATGGTGGATGGTAACGGCGCTCCTTTGCATTACCGCAGCAGTAGGCGTGAGCCGGATATACCTCGGGGTCCATTGGCCTACGGATGTCCTCGGGAGCTGGCTTATGGGATCGATCATCATAACTGCAGTGAACATTGTCTGTATTGAAGAACCACGTCGTAAACGACAATGAATTAATAACCCGGACTTTCATCCAGCCAACAGCTGGACTCAATCCCTCCTGTCGCGGTGTTTTATTTATTTGAGGGGTATCGTGATAATGCCGTTCACCGGCGAATCTTGTGTCATATAAAGAAGAGACCGGTCGGGACTGAAGACAAACTCCCCGTCACCATTGGTGCTGATGTCCTGAATAAAGGTCGACAACTTGCTGCCGCAGGTTACGTTCGGATTATACTTGTATATCGCTGCCGCGCCTGAATCGAAGATGTACATATTTCCGGATGCATCGAACTTTATACCACCAGGGCATATAAGCCCGGACACAACAGTCGTAGTAACGGTCCCCGCTGCATTTATTTCATCGACACTTCCGTTATTGCAGTCCCCGACGTAAACATTACCGGCGCTATCCGTTGCAACGGCATTCGGCAATCCAAAGCCCGAGGCAAACAGCGTTGCAGTGCCGTCACTTGCCACAGAGGTAATCGTTCCGTCCCCGCTATTGACGACGTAAAGCGGCCATGACTGCCCGTCTCCTGAAAATGCAAGTGCAACAGGCGTTGTACCTACATCGGTAAAGACGGAAGCAGGAGCAGGGCCTCCGGGTACAGCTATAACATTGTTCCCTCCGGAGTTTGCGGCATACAACACGCCCTCAGGCGAAAATGCAACGTCAGCAGGGCCGTTTAAGAGTCCATTAGGATCATTGGAATATGTCGATATCGCCCCGGAAGGTGTTACTTCAAGGATATCATTATTAGTATAATCTGCTATATAGAGATTGCCCGATGTATCCGTTGTTATGCCTATGGGCGCATTGATTATTGTAAACGACGGATCGTCTGCCAATACACTGAACGGCGTAAACAGCATCGGATTCGAGTAAGGCGCGTGTGAATCGCCGGAATCCACTATAACATTTCCAAGGGTGGCATTGTCTGGAACAGTCGCAGTTATGTAGGTATCTGTCCAGCTCTGCACGGTTGCAGCAACTCCGTTAAACGTCACGGACCCTTGTGTCGAAGAAAAATTATAACCCGACAGGGTAATGGTAGAGCCGGTCAATGCAATCACCGGGTCTATAGCGGTAATGACCGGCACATTCGCATAGATATAAACGATTCCGGCAAAATCCGAGGTTGCATTAAAG
>JAKAHI010000329.1 GCA_021815065.1 bacterium
AGGTAATTGTTGTCGCCTATGCCCGGTAAAGACCTCATCCTTGAATAGGAAGGCAGCAGTGAGTTCAGTGCAAGCTTCTCGTCTTTGCCGGATTGGCTGCTCTTGCCCGTTTGATTGTTATTTTCTCCCGCTGCTGACGGTGCTTCTTGAGAGGACAGGGAAAGTCCGGAATGATCCGGTTCCAGGGCCTGCAGCTTCCGGGCTTGCTGCTGGTCCTGCTGTGTCTGCTGCTGCGGACCTGAGCCTGCGGGAGGTATCTTCGGCTTCACGCTGACCTCGAGAGATTTCTGGTTGTCTGTGCCATAGCCTCCGCCCTTGTGCCTGCTGACCATCTCCTCGCTGACACTCTGGTTCCAATCGGAAACATACGCTGTTTTCTTCGGTTCCTGCTGAACAAGAGGCTTCGGAATGTCCACGATCTGATTCTTGATGACAAGGGGTTGCTGTTTCTCCTTTGCGAGTGCTTTGTTTTTTTCTTTTGATGCGGGTGAAGGGGTGCTCTCCTTAATGGCCTCCGGCGGAATGGTGCTGAGCTGCATGTAGTCGTTTTGCGGACGGCTCACAGCAGAAGAAACGTTTAAACTGTTCAGCCTGAACGCATACAAAAGCATAATATGCAGCAAGGCTGATATAAAAATGGCTATTTCGAGATTTCTTGTACCCTGTTTGTTCATCCTTAATTATTGTATGCCGAAATGAAAAACTTTCAAGTGTTCTTTATGCACTGGGGAAAGATAGCGGGCAAGGGGATGGCTTGCCCTGCCCTGCTATTTCTGCTACCTTCTTACACTTACCGAAAATCGATAAAGGAGATGCCATGGAAGAGAACGCCGTCATCACAAAAAAGGCGGATGGAATAAAGTATATCGTTATAAACAGGGAAAGCAGGATGAATGCCGTTAATCCTGAAACAGTAAAAATGCTCCAGGCCATTGCCGAGGAGACAAAACAGGAAAGGGACGTAAGGGCTGTTGTCATTACCGGTGCCGGGAAGGCATTTTCAACGGGTGCAGACCTCAAATGGACTCCGGAATCAGACGAGCTCCAGCACATGGAGAACAGGGTCTGGCTGTTCGAGCATGCCATAAAAGCAATCTATACGCTGCCCGTACCGACCATTGCGGCAATCAGGGGACATGCAGTCGGATACGGCTTGAGCATTGCCCTTGCCTGCGACATGAGGGTAGCCTCGGACGATGCGAAGATGGGTATGCTCTTTACCAAGATAGGACTTATGCCGGACGGAGGTGCATCATACTTTCTGCCAAGGATCGTCGGCATCAGCAAGGCACTCGAGCTTACCTATACCGCAGATGTCATCGATGCGCAGGAGGCGCTCAGAATAGGGCTCGTCAACAGGATTGTGCCGCCGGCCGGCCTTGAAAAAGAGGTTGAAGACCTTGCGAAGAGATTAGCCAAGGGCCCTCCAGTTGCCTACAGGTTTGCAAAACAAGCCATGCAAAGCGGCATCGAGTACGATCTCGAAAAGATATTCGAAAAAGAAGTGATAGGACAGACCAAATGCCTTATGACCGGTGATTTCATGGAAGGCGTATCGGCCTTCCTCCAGAAGCGCGCCCCGGAGTACAAGGGAGAATAAAGGGTCATTCAGTTAACGGGTGATAGATTCATTAAATATCACTATCTTTCACCCCCACTCTTTCCCACCCATCCCCCGGATGGGTACCCGCGTCAAGAGGGAGAGGTAGTTTTGTGTATTGCCGGACAGTGTCTCATTTGTTTACGATATACGCCTTGTTGATGCCCTCATATCCCCCGCCGGGAAAGGGCTTGAAATTGTGGAGGCGATCCCGCATCGCGGTTATGTCATTCATATACCAGAGGCTGACATAGGGCAGGTCTTCTGCCGCGATACCCTGCACCCGCTTGTACAGGGACAAAGATGCATCCGTATCCAGCGTGCCCCTTGCCTGCTTGAGCAGTCGATCGACTTCGGGGTTTTCGTAGTACCCTCTATTTGCCCCGTAGGGCGGGACCGAATGGGAATCGAAGGCATAATATAAAATATCCGGGTCCATGACGCCGACCCACCGCAAGGTGTAGATCTGAAAATTTCCATGCCGGATATCATTGTAAAACGTGGCCCATTCATACGATCGGAGATTTACCTTTATTCCGAGCTGTTCAAGCTGAAAGGCAATGGCCTGGGCAACACGCATGGAGAGAGGATTATCCGAGGTTTTGAAATCGAGCGTAAACCTGTAACCGTGTTTTTCCGGAAAACCGGCTTTATCAAGCAAGCGTCCGGCCAGGGCCGGGTCATAGTCATACTGTTTTACATCCGCATTATACGCCCTGTTCCACGGCGGCAGTATGCCTGATGCGGGCTCTGCCTGATTAAACAAGACATAGCGGATAATCGCCTGCCTGTTTATGGCATGGGCGATTGCCCTGCGGACGTCTTTTATACTCAAAACCGGGTCCCTCATATTGAAACCAAGGTATTCGTAGGCGTTCCCATAACCTTCGATAACGCGGATGTGCTTATCGTTCATAAGTCCTTTTACCGCGTCCGGAGGCACTGCATTGACCAGCAGGTCCACACTGCCCTTTTCGAGTTCGAGAACGCGCGTAAGATCG
>JAKAHI010000015.1 GCA_021815065.1 bacterium
AACATCGTAGGACCTGCTGCCGGTAAATTTCAGGGTAAAGCGTTCGATCTTATCCCTGTCGAACGGCCTGACCTTATAGATATGAACACTGGATGTCGTCGGTTCGGATTCGATGTGATAGTCGAGCCCTATTTTTTCTGCCGCAAGTGCTGCGACGGATCTGCTCTGTGCTATCAATTTCTCCGAGGATGTCCGGTTCCACCATTGCATGACGATAATATCGCTCAGGAGGTTGTTTCTTGACAAAGGCTCTTCTATGTAAATGGTGGAAGACGACTGATAGACCGGTGTTTTCAGATACGTATAGATCATACCGGTTATGAAGAACACGGCGGTGATCAGCGCAATCAGCTTCCATTTTCTCCGGAGTAAGAGGATATACTCTACAAGTTCCGGTGATGTCGTTAAAGAGGTATTTTCTGCCATTATGGGTTCCTCAGGAGCTGTCTGAGCAGCAGGTAATTCGTAGCTATGGACAGCGGCTGGGCAATGAGTACATTCAGACTCGGCTGTATCTGCTCCAGGATATCGTTCCATGACGCAAGGGCACTCTTTGGTACAAAGACGATGTCGCCGGCATACAACTCGATGCCTTCACGGGAGGTCGGCTGTTTACCGTGGAGCATGCCGTCCACATTAACCGTGTAGATGTCGGGATGTATCAAACCGCCCCGTATCACCTTTACATCGTCCCTGAGGGCACCGAGTCTGAAACCGCCCGCCAGTGCTATTGCATTTACAATCGAAATGGGAGGTCCGGAAACCGGTATAACGACCGGCTTATCAACCCGTCCCAGGACGATGATATTTTGTTCATCGGCACTCGGGACGTAGATGACATCTTTATTCTCGAGTACCGGATCGTTGTACTGGTTTCCATTGCGGAGGTAATCGTACACATTGACGATCGTAGACTGTCCCTGCCGTATAAGATAAACGTTCGAAAGGTTCGATTGGTTGTTTTGGGACAGCTGTCCTCCTGCGAGGGCTATTGCCGTAACTAGGTCGGTACCGCCTTTGATAGGGTAAATCCCCGGTTTCATAACACTGCCGAGCAACAAAACGAGCCTGCTTGCGTACTCCTGTACGCCGACCTCTAAAAACGGATGCCGAATGTATGCACTGTAGGCTGTTGTCAGTTTATCCTTGAGCTCTTCAATCGTTAATCCCCGGGCCTCGATCCCCCCGACGAGCGGCAGATAAATTTTGCCGTCTTTCTCGATACGGGCGACCCCGCTCATGTCCGGATGCCCCCATGCGGTTATGCTTATGGAATCGCCTACCCCCAGACTGTCCTTTACCTGCGTATTTTTGTTGCCCTGTTTCAGCATTTGATTGACTGCAAGATTGGTTTCCTGAGTTATAGGTATAGCCACCGTAGTAGCTGTTTGCTGGAGCCCTGCTGGCTGAGCGGTACCCGGTTCTTTCGCCGCGGGCATTGCCGCGTTGTTTGAAGCGGCACATGATGCCAGGGTAAGGATCAGCATCACGACGACATACTTGATTTTCATAAACCTATATCCCTCCTGTACTGTGAGCCTTCGAATATGATGTTGTTCACTGCCTTATAAGCCTTTTCCCTCGCTGCTTTGATGCTTTCTCCAAGGGCTGTTATGCCCAGGACACGGCCTCCCGCTGTTTTTATAACACCCTTTTCGTTTTTTGTACCGGCATGGAAAATAAAGGTGTCTTTTCCCCCGGCAGCTTTCAATCCTTCGATTGTTATGCCTGTCCGCGGGTTGACGGGATAGTCCTGGGAAGCCATGACAACGCATACACCGACGTCTTCTTTCAGCTTTATCGGCTCGGCAAACATTTTTCCTTTCGCGCTGTCCATGAAGACGCCGACAAGGTCGCTTTCAATGCGCGGTAAAATTGCCTGCGTTTCGGGGTCTCCGAATCTCGCATTAAATTCCAGCACGTACGGATCATTGTTGGAAATCATCACCCCCACATAGAGTACCCCTTTATAGACGATGCCTTCCTTTTTGAGCGCTTCCATCAGCGGCGATACGATCCTGCGGTTAATCTTTTCCTCGAGTTCCGGTGTCATTTTGTCCGACGGCGAAATCGACCCCATACCCCCGGTATTCGGACCGCGGTCGTTATCGTTCAGCCTTTTATAGTCCCTGGCACTTGCAACGTTTATACAGGTAGCGCCGTTCGATATGACAAAGTAGCTCGATTCGACGCCCCGTATAAATTCTTCGACAAGCAGTACTTTCCCTGCATCTCCGAATACGCGGTTGTCCATAATGTCCTTAATGGCGCTTATCGCTTCAGACAATTCACCGGCGATGATGACCCCTTTACCCGAGGCAAGACCGTCCGCCTTTATAACGAGCGGAAACGACCGGGTTTTTACGTAATCGATCGCATCGGCAGAGGTGTCGAAGACCTCGAATGCCGGTGAGGGGATAGCGTAAGTCTTTAAAAGTTTTTTTGCGAAGACTTTCGATGTTTCCAGCATCGCGGCTTGTTTCGTCGGGCCGAAGATAGCGAGACCGTTTGCCGTGAAGATGTCGACTATACCGGCCTGCAGCGGCAATTCCGGGCCGACGACGGTCAGCGATATTCTTTTCTCCTTTGCAAACTGAAGAAGCCCGCTCACGTCGTCAGCTTTTATGGGCACGCACTGCGCCAGTTCCTCGATGCCCGCATTGCCCGGTGCGCAGAAAATATTTTTAATGCCATCCTGCTTTATCTTATGAACGAGAGCGTGTTCCCGCCCGCCTGAACCTATAACAAGAATATTCATGTCTATGCCTTCCCGATCCCCTTAGTGCTTGAAGTGCCTGATCCCGGTGAACACCATTGCAATACCTGCTTCATCGGCGGCCTTGATGACCTCTTCGTCCCTGATCGAACCGCCGGGCTGTACAACGGATGTAATGCCTGCATCTATCAGCACCTTCAGTCCGTCTGCAAACGGGAAGAAGGCGTCCGAAGCTCCAACTGCACCTTTTGTGCTGAGATTCGATTTCATGATCGCTATCTTTGCGGAATCGACCCTGCTCATCTGTCCTGCGCCTACCCCGATAAGCTGGAGCGATTTTGCAACGATAATAGTGTTGCTCTTCGTGTGCTTGCATACTTTCATTGCAAAATCCATGTCTTTCATCTGATCGGGGGCAGGTGCCTTTTTTGTGACAACACGGCTGTTCTTCATCTCATCCGACAGGATGTCCCTGGTCTGCACGAGTATGCCGAATGACGTATCATGAATCTCGAACTGGGTTGTTTCGGGGGCAGCGGTATTTACCTTGATAAGTCTGAGATTTTTCTTTTTTGAGAAGATATCGAGGGCAGGGGTTGAGAATGAAGGCGCTATGATGACCTCATAGAATGTTTCTGCTATGAGCTTTGCGGTCTTTTCATCGACCTCGCCGTTAAAGGCGCAGATGCCCCCGTAGCTTGATACGGGGTCCGTTTTGAACGCCAGGCCGTAAGCGTCCGGAATTGAGTCCGCAATGGCTGCGCCGCACGGGTTCGTATGTTTTATAATGGCACACGCCGGCTGCTGAAACTCCGCTGCCAGTTCATAAGCGCTGCTCATGTCGACGATATTATTATAGGAGAGTTCCTTGCCTCCGAGCTGCTCGAACCTCAGGTCTTCATGGCTGTCCAGGTCCGACGTCCTGTACAGGGCAGCCTGTTGGTGCGGGTTTTCACCGTAACGCATGGGCTGAAGTCTGTTCAGCGTAAGGTGGATTTCTCCGGGTAAATTCGTGTCGAGCTTCCGGTTGAGCCAGTTGGAAATAACGCTGTCGTACGATGCCGTATGATTGAAAGCCTTTGCGGCAAAGCTTAATTTGTCTTTCTCGGTTATATCATCCTTACGGATGTGCTCTATGAGCCATGGGTAATCCGAGGGATCAACGATGACGATGACGTCCTTGTAGTTCTTCGAACCCGCCCGCAGCATCGAGGGCCCGCCGATATCAATCATTTCTATAACTTCGTCAAACGACACACCCTTTTTTTTCGCGGTCTGCCTGAAAGGATACAGGTTGACGATGATGAGATCGATCAAACCTATGGAGTGCTCTTTCAGCGATTTCAAGTGTTCGCTGTTGCTCCGTATGGCGAGGATGCCGCCGTGTATCTTCGGATGCAGGGTCTTGACCCTGCCGTCCAGCATCTCGGGAAATCCCGTGTAATCCGCAACGTCCGTTACCGGGATCGCCTTTTCTTTCAAAAAGCGTGCTGTCCCCCCGGTAGAAAGGATCTCTATGTTTAACTCTGTCAGAGCCCTGCCCAGCTCCTCCAGTCCCGTTTTATCCGATACACTTAAAAGTGCTCTTTTTGAAGACATGACCTGCTCCTTTATAAATAGTGATTTTACTACCTTATCCTTAAACATAAAATAAAATCAAGTGCTATTGAAAGTAAGGGCTCCGGATCGATGCTCCGGGAACCGGTATGCCGCTTCTCTTCTGTAAAAATTAAAAGTTTACCCCGTTAGAACGTCCCGCCATTGAGGACGGGGACAATAGATAAATTTGAATATCCTTATAGGAAGGGCGTTGTTTAAAGCCACTTCCTTTCTAACGGGGTTTACAACCCCAGCGGGGTCCTGTCAAGGCTGCGGTACTGGATGGCCTCGGCAATATGGTGGGACTTGATATCGGCCGCGCCGTCAAGGTCTGCAATGGTCCTCGACACCTTGATGAGCTTTGTGTATGCCCGGGCAGAAAGTCCGAGCCTTTCGATAGCGGAAGAGAGCAGGCCGACAGACGGTTCGTCGAGCTTACAGAATTTCTTTATGTGTCTTGATGACATCTGGGTATTCGAAAATATCTTGAATCCCCTGAACCGTTCCTGCTGGACCGTGCGCGCCTTCTCGACCCTCTGAAGTATATCGTGCGAGGATTCCTGGTTCCCGTCCCTGATGATGTCCGAAAATCTGACCGCAGGCACGTCTATCTGGATATCGAACCTGTCCATGAGCGGACCCGATATCCTTGAACGGTATTTCATGATGGCGGAAACGGAGCAGGTGCATTGATGGAGCGGGTCCCCGTAGTAGCCGCACGGACAGGGGTTCATTGCGGCTATCAGCATAAACCTCGAAGGAAAGGTGAGGGTCTGCTGGGCCCTCGTGATGGTGACGTAGCCGTCTTCCAAAGGCTGGCGGAGCGCTTCGAGCGCATTCTTTTTGAATTCCGGCAGTTCATCGAGGAACAGTACCCCATGGTGGGAGAGGCTCACCTCCCCGGGTTTCGGCTGCTGTGTTCCTCCGACGAGTCCGACGTCTGAAATCGTATGGTGGGGCGAACGGAACGGCCTTTTGGTGACGAGGGCGTTTTCAGCGGCCAGTACACCCGCAACGCTGTGTATCTTTGTCGTTTCAATCGCCTCTTTGAATGTCATGCGCGGCAGGATCGTCGGCAGCCTCATAGAGAGCATCGTCTTGCCGGAGCCTGGCGGTCCGATCATCAGAACATTATGTCCGCCGGCCGCAGCAATTTCCAGCGCGCGCTTTGCGTGTTCCTGTCCCTTGACCTCGTTGAAATCCATGTCGTAGGCAGAGAGTTGCTCGTACAGGCTTTTATAGTCCGTTTTTATGCACTTGAGCGGCAATTCTCCCCGCAGGAGGCTGACCACCTCGGAAAGGTGTCCTGACTCATAAACCTTCAGGCCTTCGACAATACCCGCCTCCGGACCGTTCCCTTTCGGGACGATGATGCTGTTGAACCGCATATCGGACGTCATGATTGCCGCAGGGAGTACGCCTTTAACGGGTTTTACGACCCCATCCAGCGAAAGCTCTCCGAGAATGATTACACCGTCCGTACTCTCAGGTCCGATGACACCGAGGGCCGACAGAATGCCGATGCATATCGGAAGGTCGTAAGCAGAGCCCTCTTTTTTTATGTGTGCAGGCGCCAGGTTTATGGTGATCCGCTTCGGCGGCATTACATAGCCGGTATTATGGATCGCACTCCGTATGCGTTCCTTGCTCTCTTTTATCGCACCGTCGGGCAGGCCCACGATGGTAAAAGAAGGCAGGCCGTTTGCAATGTCGGTTTCAACCTCGACGAGCTGAGCGTCGACACCGTAGAGTGCGGAACTGAGTATCTTTGAATAATTGACAAAGCTCATAATAACTGTATTAGTATATAAAATAATAAAACGCAAATAAATTATGAACGATTTCAAAAACAGACCGGACAGCGAAATGCCAAGGGAAAGGCTTTTGTCCTCGGGTGCCCGCAGCCTGAGTGATGCCGAGCTGCTCGCCGTGATATTGCAGACAGGTACGAAAGGCAAAGATGTCATGGCCCTTGCTCTGGAAATCCTGAATATCTGCGGGGGATTTCCCGGTATAGAGAATACCGGGGTTGACGAGCTTTTGCACATTTCGGGACTGAGCAGCGCCAAGATAACCAAGCTCAAGGCCGCAGTAGAGATAGGACGGAGGACAATATATTCGAGCAGGGCCGCCGTGCAGAAGATTACAAATTCCAAAGGCGCTTTCCTGATCCTCGAACCGTTGCTGCGAAACCTTGCAAAGGAGAATTTTACGATCGTATTGTTAAACAACCAGAACGAGATCATTGCGGTAAAACGCATAGGAGAGGGAACGGTCAATGCAGCGACCGTCTATCCGAGGGAATTGATGGAGATCGGGATCCGGTCGTCCGCAGCCGGCATTATCCTGTCACACAATCATCCCTCCGGAAGCTTAGTCCCGAGCATTGAAGACAAGCGGCTGACCATGAACATGGTCGTGCTGGGAGAATTGTCCGGCATGGTCCTTCACGATCACATCATTATAGGAGGGGACGGCTACTACAGCTTTGCGGACGACGGCCTGCTCGCCTCCATGAAACAGCAGTTCCTTCGCGCATTGCAATCCACGTTTTAAGTCCCTCTTCAGAACAGCAGGCCCAGAGTCAACTGCAGCGTTATGAGGCCTACGTAGGTTTTCTGGAGGATTATGCCTTCATATTCGATCACGGGACCGAAAAAAAAGGTGGATGTTGCCATGATATCCACGCCGAGTCCTGCATGAAACCCAATTCCTGCATCATCGGCTGGCCGTGTGATGCCCGACGTCTGCGCCGGGGTACCTGAGAAATTCGCGTAGTCGAAATTCAGTCCGCCGGTCAGATAGCCTTTTGATATGCCGTTGTTCAGGTATTGCTTCAGGGCAATGCCTGCATAAGCGAGGTTCATCGAGAGCTTATCATCAAGGGTATTGGTAAACCGGTTATATCCGAGGACAAAGCTTACGTTCGAATCATCCGACGTATCGTAGCCTATGCCTATATCTATTTTCGGCCCGTTGTTGAAATTATAGGTTGAGTTCTTCGTAAAGAGAGTAAACCCGGGATTGAGGGTAAAAGATACTTGTCCCTGATCGGACATGGCAATCGCCGGCAGAAAAATACCCAAGCTTATCACAAGCAGCATAATGCGGTACTTCATTTGACCTCCTTGTACCTCGACTTTTAAAGAAGTTTACAATATAGATAAACTCATGATAGAGGCATAGTCAAGGGTGATTATATGAAACTGACTTACAATGGGAAAGTCCCGGAGATCCATGAAAGCGCTTATGTTGCCGGCAACGCGATTGTTCTCGGCGATGTCGTTATAGGTGCGGACAGCTCCGTGTGGTTCAATGCAGTTATACGGGGAGACGAGAATTATATAAGGATAGGCTCGAGAACGAACGTGCAGGATAACTGCGTTCTGCATGTAACGCATAAAACACACCCACTGTTCCTCGGTGATGATATAACGATAGGTCACGGTGCCGTGGTCCACGGATGCAGAATCAAAAATGTCTGTCTGATCGGTATAGGCGCGGTTGTACTGGACGGGGCAGTCGTCGGAGAGCAGTCCATTGTAGCTGCCGGCAGTGTCGTGAAGGAAGGCATGATTGTTCCTCCCCGCACGCTTGTCGCAGGGGTCCCGGCAGTTGTTAAGAGGGAACTGACCCAGGAGGACATCGATTACATCATGAGCCTGACCAACAACTATATCGAGATCGCAAAAGCATATTCGGGACTGCCGGGCCAATAGCTTGATAAATTTTAATACTGGAGTATTTATAGAGGTATGAATACGGTAAAGGTTTTAAAAGAAACCGGTCTTTTCAAAGGTATAGACGAAAGGATCATAAACATCCTCGCCAATATATCGGAAACGGCAAGCGTACCGGCGGAAACGATCATATTTGCGGAAGGCATGCAGTCGGACGCAATGTATATCATTGCATCCGGCACGGTGAATGTCATAAAAGATACCCGGGATAAGACTGAATCCGTGATAGGGGAGCTTTCGGCCGGCGATGTTATGGGGATATTGTCGCTGTTCCGGAACGGGGACAGATCCGTTACGGTAAAGGCCAGCGGACCCGTGGATCTCGTAACGATCACAAAAGAAAGTTTTGAAAAACTGGTAAACAACAATATACACGCGGCTTATCAGATATTATTAAGTATAACTCAGTATGTTGCCAATCTGCTCAATGCGCCCGAAGGGTTAAAGGAGATAATACCATGAAAGGAAAAAGGATTTTTGTCATACTGTTCGTTGTTTTTGTTCTGCCATGCATCGTTTTATCCTCTGCATTTGCGCAGGGGTCCGATGCCGGTGGCGGAGTCATAGCACCACCGTCCGGGGGAGCTGAATCGATAGCGATCCCTCAACCGGAAAGTGTTGAGGCCGTACCGCTGCCGCCGCAAAACGCAGGCACGCTTCAGACAGCCACGGGCATTGAGCAGCAGCAGCCATCATCAGCCCAGCCCCTGTTGACCGGGAGTACTCCGACGATGGAAGAACAGCCGCTGGCGCCAATGCCGGAAGGATCGGTCCCCGGTATACCCCCGGTGAACGGTACGGGTGAATCACCGGCAGCGGCGGCACCGCAGCCATTGTCACCTCCTCTGCCGTCTCTGGAACAACAGCCTCCGCCCGAACTGCCGCAGGCAGGTCAGCAGCCGTCTGCCGAGTTGCCTGCCGCGCCGCTGGCACCGGTGACAACCGAGACCACGGCACCGCCTGCGGAAGCCGCGCCTCCGGAGATGACTGCCCAGCCGTTTACCGGCGGGCAAATGCCCCCTGTTCAACAGGAAACGCTGCCTCAGGCTGCTCCGGAAACATTGCAGCCCGGGACGGAACAGATGCAGACCATACCGCCGGCCGCACCTCCTGCACCGCAGGAAACACCATCGGTAACATCGATGCCGGAACAGAATGTCCCGGCACCCGCAGCACAGGCCCCTGCGCCGGCTGAAACCGAGCGTGTGGCAAAACCGCCCCATATCGTTCCCGGCGAAGTGATGAGAGGTATGCCGGAATATGTAAATGTGAGAACAACCCACGTTGTAAGACCGGGCGAGGACCTCCACTGGCTGGCCGCTGTTTATTACGGTGATGCGAGGTTATGGGATAAGATTTACGAGGCAAACAAAAAAGTGATAAAAGATCCGAACCATTTAGTGGTTGGAACAAGGCTTGTTATTCCGCCAAAATAGTTTCAAAGAAAGGAAACATATCATGTCGATACATGCAGAAGGAAATCCTTCTATAACTGAAGGCTATACATTTGACGACCTCTTGCTTTTACCTTCGGAATCCAGGATCCTGCCGAGAGATGTTGTCATGGAGACCCGCTTTTCGAGGCATATACTGCTCCGCATTCCTCTGGTCAGCGCTGCTATGGATACGGTTACCGAGTCTGCGACGGCAATCACCATGGCGCAGCAGGGAGGGATAGGGGTCATCCATAAAAATATGACCATTAAAAAACAGGCCGAAGAGGTAGCAAAGGTAAAGAAATACGAGAGCTATATCATAACGGACCCCGTGACCATGTCACCCGAGAGTAAACTAAGAGAGGGAGTTGCGTTTATGCGCAAAAACAATATATCGGGCCTGCCCATCGTCAAGAAAGGCAAGCTGGTCGGTATATTGACAAACAGGGACATGCGGTTCGAAGACAATCTGGACAAGCCCATCAGCCAGGTCATGACAAAGGGCAGGCTCATTACGGCACATGAAGATGTGACCCTCGAACAGGCAAAGAAGCTTTTGCACCAGCACAGGATAGAGAAGCTGCTCGTCGTAAACAGCCACGGGGAGTTGAAGGGGCTGATCACGGTGAAGGACATAGAAAAAACCATAAAGTTTCCCCTTGCCACCAAGGACAAGCTCGGGAGGTTAATGGTCGGTGCGGGCCTCGGCATATCGGGCGATCGCGAGGAAAGGGCTTCGGCACTGGTAAAATGCGGCGCCGACTGCCTTGTGGTCGATACTGCACACGGTCATTCGAAAGGCGTGATCAATTTTGTGAAAGAGCTGAGGCAGGAGTATCCGGACGTGGATATCATAGCAGGCAACGTTGCGACCGAAGAGGGTACCGCGGCATTGATAGAAGCAGGGGTGGACGCGGTTAAAATCGGGGTCGGCCCCGGTTCCATATGTACCACGAGGATCGTCGCGGGCATCGGTGTGCCGCAGTTGACCGCAATCATGAACGCATACCGGGCATCGAGGGTAAACGACGTACCCATTATTGCTGACGGCGGTATCAAGTTTTCGGGAGATATTACCAAGGCACTCGCAGCAGGCGCAGATACCGTCATGATCGGCAACCTTTTTGCCGGTACGGACGAAAGTCCCGGAGAGTTTGTTTTTCTCGGAGGAAGGACGTACAAAGTTTACCGGGGCATGGGTTCGATAGAGGCCATGAAGGCAGGGTCCAAGGACCGGTATGCGCAGGAGTATCTCGAGGATGAAACGAAATTC
>JAKAHI010000330.1 GCA_021815065.1 bacterium
GCGCAACAAAAGTCGTCGGCGGATAGATCAGCTCTTCTTCCTTCCAGTGAACGGCGATCTCCGCTTCGCTGAACCCCCTTCCGTTCTGCTTGATTTCGTTTGCCATAGGTTTCTGAACCTCCTTTTTGGATGTTTTATGTTGTACTGTCTTTTTATTGATCTGTGTCCGCTTATCCGGCTTCATAGAAATGCTCTCTCAAGATTTTCCGTTGCGGCGCCTGCCGGGAACCGTACTTATTTTACGGGGCCAAGCGGCCATACTGTCTTGCCGTACACTTCATTCAAAACCTGGGCAAGGCCCGTATAAATTGCTGACAGGCCGCATACGATCCCCTCATATCCTGCTATAACGTGAATGACTTTGCTGCCGGTTGCATCACCTGCCGCAAGCAGGAAAAACAAAACGAACAAGGTAAAAAATACAAACTGAAGTGCTTTGTTGAGCTTCAACGTGCCGATGTACATGACGAGCGTAAAAACACCCCAGAGGATCAAATAGGCAACCATGCCTCCGCTATCCTGCCCTGTGATCCATCCCCATTTTCCGAAGAAAATAAGCGCAACCAGAGTAAGCCAGAAAAGCCCGTACGATGTGAATGCCGTGGCACCGAAGGTATTCTTTTTCTTCCATTCTTCTATACCCGCAATGACCTGAGCAATACCCCCGTAAAAAACACCCATTGCCATGATCATGCTTCCAAGAGAGATTATCCCTGCATTCGCAAGATTCAAAAGTACCGTTGTCATGCCAAAACCCAATAAGCCCAATGGTGCAGGATTTCCTGTTGTGTCCTGAAGTGTGGTTAAAACCACCTGTTTTTCTTCTGACATAAACTACCTCCTTTTTAATTTATTGATATGAACAATGATCCCCTCGGTCCTACTAAAGGTAGAAAGAGCACGATAAATGCCAGATAAGAAAAAACTATGGAGTGTTTATTTTTTAAGGAGTTGCACGAGGAGATCTTTTTCTACGAATACTGGCAGTGCAACTTAAAGTAACTGCCGGAAAGAACACCATTACTTTCGGTAACGTACTTTCTATTGTAACCTGTTCTCTGCAGTTGCCTCTTGCTGTTCCATGCGTTGCTGAGCGAGGTGCATGCCTTCTCTCCTTTGCAACCCCTGCACAAAGAGGGGCTCTCCGTAGATCGCAACCGCTCTTGTGAACGGCATGGGTATGAGGAACCTGTCCCATGATTTTAACTGGATATAATGTTTGAACCGTGCGGTAACCGGAATAAGAGGCATATTCATCTTCTGCGCAAACCATATCGGTCCCGGTTTCATGACATGGTACGGCCCTTTGGGCCCGTCACCCGCGAGGCCTATCGTATATTTATTTTTCAGGAGTTCCATGGTTTCGAGTATGGCTGTTTCAGCCCCGCGCGTACTCGACCCTCTGATAGCATCGAACCCGAAGCGCTTAATCACCGCTGTTGCTATATCGCCGTCCTTGCTCTTACTGATAATGATCGCCACTTTTCTATGCCGGTGGGTGTACGGAAGCATCAACAACTCGCCATGCCAGAATACGGCAACGGCCCCTGTTTTTGCCATGATGCCATCGAACTGCTCCTTGCCTATGAATGTCCATCTGATCGTTGATGATACAAGATAGGTCAAAACCCAGATCAGCCAGCCGGCAACAACGGGAACAATGGCATCAAGGATTTTTTTCATCGTGAACAGACGTTTCTTTTGCAAAGAGTGTGTGCTGCAGCGTATACAGTTTATGGTAATAGCCAGCGTTTCTCATCAGGACATCGTGCGGCCCCTCTTCAACGAGCTGGCCTTTCACCAGCACAGCTATCCGGTCGGCCCTCTCTGCCGTATACAGTCTATGGGCTATCAGGAATGTTGTTTTGCCTTTCATGAGGTTATCAAGCGCCTTCTGTACCTCATTTTCCGATCGCGCATCGAGGTTTGACGTTGCTTCGTCGAGTATGAGAATAGACGGGTTCTTCAGCACTGCCCGTGCAATTGCAATCCTCTGCCTTTCTCCTCCCGATAATTTTGCGCCCCGCTCACCGAGGTTTGTATTGTACCCGTCCGGCAGGTTGACGATAAAGTCGTGTGCATAAGCTGATTTTGCCGCCTTCACAACATCGTCATAGGTAGCATCCCTTTTGCCGTAGATGATGTTATTATAGACCGTATCGTCGAACAGAACGGTCTCCTGCGTAACGATACCGATGGCACCCCGCAGGGATTTCAGCGTAATGTCCCTTATATCGGTATCGTCTATCTTGATGGAACCTGATGTCACATCGTAAAATCTTGCAAGAAGGCCCACCAGCGTACTTTTACCCGCACCGCTGTCCCCGACGATTGCAAGTATCTCTCCCTTTTTGATCTTGATGGATATGTTCTTCAGGACCTCTTGTTCCAGGTATTTAAACCCTATATTGTTAAAGGATATCTGATGCTGTATTTCACCGAGTATTTTAGTGCCCTGTTTGAGCGTTTCCGGAGGTTCGTCCAAAACGTCGAACACACGCGTCGATGCGGCAAGTCCATCCTGGATGACGCTGTTTATATTGCTTAAATTTTTTACGGGCTGATAGAGGAGCCCAATTGCCGCAAAGAA
>JAKAHI010000331.1 GCA_021815065.1 bacterium
CTGAAACGATAATAAAAGAATACAAACTCAGTTCAAAACTCAAACCTCAAAATTCAAAACTTAAAATGAAGCGAACCGTACACAGCTTACTGGGACAGGAAGAGGAATTGTACACGGCATTGGTTATTGGCACGAGGGATTATCTGTCCAAAAACGGTTTCCAAAAGGCGGTCATAGGTTTGAGCGGCGGCATAGATTCTTCCCTGGTTGCCTGCATAGCGGTGGACGCCCTGGGCAAGGATAACGTCATCGGCGTGTTTATGCCGTCCATGTACAGTTCAAACGACAGCAAGGAAGATGCGTCCGAACTTGCGATAAATCTTGGCATCACCTTCAAAGAAATACCCATTACGGATGTATATAATGCCTATGATAAGATGTTCGCTCCTCATTTTCGGGGCAAAAAACCGGACATAACCGAGGAAAATCTGCAGGCAAGAATTCGGGGGAATATACTCATGGGACTTTCCAATAAATTTGGATGGCTCGTCCTGACGACCGGCAACAAGTCTGAAATGAGTGTGGGTTATGCAACCCTTTACGGGGACATGGCAGGCGGCTATGCTGTAATAAAAGATGTTTCCAAGACGCATGTGTACAGGCTGGCGGAGTATAGACAGAAATTGAAAACCCAGGATTCAAAAATCAAAAACACTGCGCCTATTCCGGAAAGAGTTTTCACAAAACCTCCTACAGCGGAATTGAGGCCGGATCAAAAAGATGAAGATTCCCTTCCTCCGTATTCCACATTGGATCCGATACTCGCAATGCTCATTGAAGAAGACATGAGCGTCGACCAAGTCATAGCATCGGGGTATGACAGGCAAACGGTTTTAAAAGTCCAGCATCTTATCGATGTGAGTGAGTATAAGAGAAGGCAGGCCCCGCCGGGCGTTAAAGTAACCAAAAAAGCCCTGGGGAAAGACCGCAGAATGCCTATCACAAACAGGTATAAAGAGTCGTAGAGTACAGAGTTGAAAAGTTTGAACGCTTTGGATCATCCTACATGTTGACTATCGAAGATCTCCACACCAGCTATAATGGCATCGAAGTGCTTCATGGAATTACGCTGGAAGTAAAAAATGGAGAAAAAGTTGCACTGCTCGGCGCAAACGGTGCCGGGAAAACGACAACACTTGCAAGCATCGTCGGCATTGCAAAGGAAAAGAAAGGAAAAATTACCTTCAACACACATGATATTACGCATTTAGAAACTCATGATGCGATAAAAAGCGGTATTGTGCTCATTCCTGAAGGTAGGCACATCTTTACAAAACTTACCGTAGAGGAGAATATATCTATTGGAGGTTTTATTGCGTCGAAACATCACAATAATCTTCCGGAAAATATGGAAAAAATTTACGAACTTTTCCCTGTATTAAAAGACAGGAACAAACAGATGGCCGGTACACTGAGCGGAGGAGAACAACAGATGCTTGCCATAGCACGGGGACTTATGGGTAATCCAAAACTTATGCTCCTTGATGAACCTTCCCTTGGATTATCTCCGCTGATGGTCACAAAGATATTTAAAATCATTGACGAGATCAACAATATGGGTGTTTCTATACTCATTGTCGAACAAAACGTGAATATCGCGCTTGATTTCACGGATACAGCTTACGTACTTGAACTTGGATACATAAGCCTGTCCGGTTTATCAAACCAGATAAAAGAAGATGAAAGAATAAAGACTGCATACCTCGGTATGTAATAAAGTTATGGAGGATAAATGGCAAAAAGATTGACAAGAAAGAAATTAAAACAAAAGGATGAATTTATAACAACCGCAGAAAAAATTATAAATTCAGCGGCAAAGTACAGATCGTCTTTTATTGTTGCAGGAATAGTATTACTGTTTTCCCTTATTTTTGCTTCGGTAGGTTTTTACTATTACAAAGATTATTCAAAAAAGGGGAGTATTGCTTATTTTCAAGATTTGCACCTATATGAGGTAGCCTTGAACAGCCATGATAAAAAAGATATAACCAATGCACTTAACGGATTTGAATCTCTTAAAACGAATTTCAGATTTTTAAAAATTTCAAAGCTTGCTCTGTTGTATATAGGTAATTGTGAATACATGCTCGGTGATTATGATAAGTCTGCAGAAACATACAAAACATTTCTCTCTGCATGGGGAAATACCAGCAATGCTATTGCTGCAATAGCATATAATGGAGAAATTCAATCAGATATTGCTAAGAACGATTGTAAATCAGCTTTAGTAATTGCCAATAAACTCCTCAATGAAAAAGATAATGCTTTTGTACAATTAACTTATCTTCACGCTGTTGATTGTTATCTCAAGCTTAACCAATCCAAGGATGCAATAGAATTATTAAATAGCGGCATAAATAAAAACAGCAATAATAAGGAATTGGTAGCACAACTCACAAAACTTTTAGATTACGTCAAAGCAAGAGCGCAAAACCATATAGTCAATTTTGGTACGAATAATTTTTAATCCACATGCTTAAGATTATAGTATTATTACATTTTTTGATTGCAAGTGCGTCTAATTCCTACAGTATGTTGTTTTTTTATAAAATATTACCTGTTAATCCACCGGTATTTCACACTGATCTTC
>JAKAHI010000016.1 GCA_021815065.1 bacterium
CGGCCCCATACTGCTTGATGATGTTTTCCGGGTCGACGATATTACCGAGGGACTTGCTCATTTTGGCACCGTCCTTGATGACCATGCCCTGGGTCAGAAGGTTGGTAAACGGCTCATTGTTGCGCACGTATCCGAGATCCCGCAGTACCTTGGTGATAAACCGTGCATACAACAGGTGAAGGATCGCGTGTTCTATACCGCCGATGTACTGATCCACCGGCATCCAGTAATCGAGCGCATGCCGGTCGAACGGCGCATCCTTCGCGGAGGGTGACGTGTACTTTTCGAAGTACCACGATGATTCCATGAAGGTGTCCATGGTATCGGTTTCCCGCTTTGCATGACCGTGGCATACAGGGCAGGTTGTGTTGAGGAATTTTTCATGCCGCGCGAGCGGTGATTCCCCTTCTCCGGTAATCTGAACATCCATGGGCAGTTCAACCGGAAGCTGATCAAAGGGCACGGGTTGTATGCCGCAGGTGTCACAGTAAACCATGGGTATGGGCGCCCCCCAGTACCTCTGTCTCGATATGCCCCAGTCCCTGAGTTTATAATTAATCTTTGCGGTGCCGAGGTGCTCCTTTACAACCTTCCCGATGACAAGTCCTTTGCCCTGTTCGTTATCTGTGCCGGTAAATTGATTTGAATTGATCATTTTGCCGGAGCCTTCGTATGCATGCTGCATTGTTTCCGGATCCAGTACCTCTGCGTCCGGCTGGATAACGACCTTGATGCCCAGTCCGTACTTCTTTGCGAACTCAAAGTCACGCTGGTCATGGGCAGGCACAGCCATAATCGCACCCGTCCCGTATTCCATCAAAACAAAATTTGCTACGAATACGGGTATTTTCTCGCCGGTAAACGGGCTTATTGCATACCTGCCCGTGAATACGCCTTCTTTTTCCCCGGCCTCTATTTCCCGTGTCTTGGTACCGCCTCTTCTTATTCTGTCCACAAAGGCTTGCACAGCCCCTCGGTGCTGTTCCGTCACCATCTTTTCGACAAGCGGATGTTCCGGTGCGATACTCATGAAGGTAATGCCGTACACCGTATCGGGTCGTGTCGTAAATATGCGGAGCTTATCATCCATGCCGTCGATCCCAAACAGGATCTCGCAGCCTTCGCTCTTGCCGATCCAGTTCTTCTGCATGGTAATGACCCGTTCAGGCCAGCCGGTCAGCGAATCGCAGTCCTTCAGCAGTTCTTCGGCGTATGCGGTGATCTTCAGGAACCATTGTTCTTTTTCCTGTACGACGACATCCGACGAGCACCGCCAGCATTTCCCGTCTATCACCTGCTCGTTGGCGAGGACCGTGATACAGTGAGGGCACCAGTTGACTGCTGATTTTGCCCTGTACGCTAGCCCCTTTTTGTACATCTCTATAAAGAATTTCTGTTCCCAACGGTAATAAGAAGGTACGGATGTGTTGACCTCCCTGTCCCAGTCGTACGACAACCCCAACCTTTTCAACTGTGATTTCATGTTTGCTATATTGTTATCGACCCAGTCCTTTGGATGCGTTTTGTGCGATATCGCAGCGTTCTCCGCAGGCATGCCGAACGCATCCCAGCCCATGGGATGGAGTACGTTCTTGCCGATCATTCTGAGGTAGCGTGCAATGACATCGCCTATGGTGTAGTTCCGGACATGCCCCATGTGTATCCTGCCCGAAGGGTACGGGAACATCTCAAGCAGGTAAAATTTCTCTTTTGTCTTGTCCTCGTGAACAGCAAAAGTCTTTTCCTTGTTCCACATTTCCTGCCAGTGGAGTTCTATTTGTTCGGGATTATATTTCTCTTCCATGTATTCCTTCCTTACCTTAAGTTTTACCCCGTGAGAAACTTTAGTTCCTGTAGTCCGCGCCGGGCCATGAATTTATTATAAAAGTCTCTGATCGACATCCAACCGTCTCTAACGGAGTAAACCCCTCTTAGCATAAAACATGGTTTTTATAAAAGATTTGTTTAAACCGTTTGTTCAGTTGATCTCGTTTCATTACTTTGATAAGGGTATCACGGAGGTTATATGGCACGTATTATAGTTCCCGAAGCTGAAGCGATCATCGATAAGGAGTTCCCTGTTCTCGACCACGGGTTCGTGCGGCTGGTGGATTATCTCGGCGGAGATTCAAGGATTGTAGCTGCTGCGCGCGTATCCCATGGCATGGGGACAAAAACCCCGAAAGAGGACAACGGGTTGATACGCTACCTTATGCGGAACATGCACACCTCTCCCTTTGAGCAGGTGATCCTGACCTTCCACGCCAAACTGCCCATATTCGTGGCACGGCAATGGGTGCGGCACAGGACCGCACGGATCAATGAATTTTCCGGACGTTACAGCGTGATGACCGATGAATTCTATATGCCGAAGCCGGAGGATATCCGCAGGCAGAGCACGACCAACAAGCAGGGCAGGGCAGATGAGACCGTTTCTTCCGAGTTACAGGGAAAGGTCCTTGATATCCTGAAGCGCGGCCAGGCAGCAGCGTACGAAAGCTATGAAGAACTGCTGCACGAAGATATAGCGCGGGAGCTCGCGCGCATCAACCTGACGCTAAGCGCCTACACGCAGTGGTACTGGCAGATCGATCTTCACAACCTGTTCCACTTTATCAAGCTTCGGATGGACAAGCATGCACAGTATGAGATCCGGCAATATGCCGGGGTCCTGGCAAAGATGGCGAAGGCGGTTGCCCCTGTTGCGTATGAGGCGTTTGAAGAGTACTCCCTCTATGCCACAACCCTGCCCCGATCGGTCAAGGACCGGTTGGTCAAGCTGATCGGCCCCATGGCATCAACCTCTCCGGAGGCAGCAGACATCCTCAAGTCCATAGAGGACGAAAAATAGCTCTCAGAAAGCGAATCTTGAAAAATATTGATATTTTTTGTTAAAGCGCAATTTTACCTCCTTGGCATGCCTTTTATTGGTTATTTTCAGATATACCTGATAGAAACATAAGATCTTCTTTGTCTCTCGGCCTTATGATCTGCTTGTTTTTATCATGGTGAGTATATCAGCTATGGAGAGCTTGACTAGTTTTTCGTTGTGAATTTACGTTTTAATTATACGGATGGATAAGCTCAGCCGTATTTTTTACGCGTTAAATATACTCGAACGGCTCACGCCGAGTTTGTGGGCTGCCTACCCAGGACTTTGAAACGAGAGAAAACCTTCGTGGTACGCGTCAGGGTTTTCGGTTTTCTGACGGCGGGAAGTGCTTCAGTATAAAATCGTGAGCAGCCTGTTTTGTCGCCTCAATGGTGCCTTCCAGTATAGCGTCGACGACGGCCTTTTTTATCTCACCTATTTTCGGTCCCGGCGGTATGCCGAGTAGTCCCTGAATTTCGTTGCCGTCGAGCGGTGATTCCAGTCTGCTTATCTGTTCTATCTGCTGCTGGTTGATCCTGCTAACCAGTTCCTCTACCATGCTCAATGGTTTTGCCGGATCAGCGAGAGAACCCGCGTCCGCCCTGTACAGAGAAAGAAGCGGATCGAGAATATCGTAATTGTTCTTTATGAACTTCCTGATTGTCGAGTCCTTCCATTCCGGGGTGTAGTTGACCATGTGCCTTTTTATCAGGGCTTCTACCGTACCCGCCAGGTGGTTGGGCAGCTTCAGCCTGTTTGAAAAAGATTTGAAAAACTCTGCACTCTTGTCCTGGTGCCCGTAGTACGTTACCTTTCCTTCGGATTGCTGCATTGCAAAAGGCTTGCCGGTATCGTGGAACAGGGCTGCGAGCCTTGTATCTATACGGGGGTGTGCCGCATCCATTACCGCGAGGCTGTGGGTAAACAACTCATCCTTATGATACGGGGATCTCTGATCAAACCCGATCATGGGCAGGAGCTCGGGCATTACTACATCTATTATTCCGAGCTCTTGCATGAGAAGCATGCCCCTGGAGGGAGTGTCCGAGAGCAGGATCATGAACAGCTCATCGCGCACACGCTCGGCTGCAACCTCCTGCAAAAGCTGTGCAATTTTTTTTGCGGCAGTCCTGAACTGCGGATCCATGTTCATACCGAGCGTGCATGAAAATCTCACAGCCCGCATTATTCTCAGCGGGTCGTCCTTGATTGTTTTTTCCGGGGGTATGGGTGTTTTCAGGACCCGTTGTTCGAGTGCAATCAAGGCACTGCCAAGCACATCGCTGATCTCATAATGAAATGCGGACAGGCGTTTCATGGTAAGCGTGTTGACGGTAAAGTCGCGCAGCAGAAGATCGTCCCCGATGGTTTGTCCCCTGATCGGAATAAATTCCATATCCACGCTTTTTTCGCCCTGCATGCCGGTCCGGTACGTGCCGAATTTATCGAACAATACCGGGTAAAAAAAACCGTAAACCGTATGGAGCTGCATGGGGATTGTGCGTGCATCACCCTTTACGACCAGGAAATCCAGATCCTTCGGTTTTCTCTGGAGCAGGATTTCCCGTGGTGCCCCTCCTACAATGACGATATCTATGCCATGGTTTGCCGCTATCGAATAAACGAGTTCGATGTAATTATCAAGGACAGGTTCATGAAATTCAACCTCTATTTTATTTTCATTCATTGTCCTTCTTGTTTTCCTTGTCCTTATCGAGCATTTGAAAGTAATGCTTTTTATAAAAATAGCGTTCATAGGACGGATGATAGCTTGTCCAGTCGCCCTCTACACCGGATTCCTTCTTGATCAGGGCCTTTATGCCAGCCACCTTGGAATCCATGTCTTCGACGTAATGGAGAATGATCGCCTCGATTGTTTTGGGCCTTTTGGGCGAGCCGTATTCCAGTTCTCCATGATGACTCAGGATGCTGTGTTTTAAGAGCAACGCAAGTTCCCGGGGAAAATTCTTAATCTCCAATATAAGTTCTTCGATTATCTCGGTACCTATGACAATGTGTCCTATGAGCCTTCCCTCATCCGTGTATTCCGTTGTCAAATCGCCGCCGAGTTCGCGTATTTTGCCGATATCGTGGAAAAGGGCCGACGTTAACAGCAGCGACCTGTCAACGCCGTCATAAACACTCACGATCATGTCCGAAAGCCGTACGACGTTCAGGGTATGTTCGAGCAGCCCGCCGGAATATGCATGGTGTATGGTTTTTGCCGCACTCGAGACTTTCAACAGGTTTGTCATCTGTTCGTTTGCAAAAAACAGATCGACAAGTTTTTTGAGGTGCTCGTTCTCGATTGTCGACATTAACATTTTCAGCTCATAGAACATGTCATCCGCGAGACGGGGGGACATAATCATGTAATCGGCTATTTCGACGGACGAGCGGTCTATCCAGCGTATTTCGTCGATGGATATCTGCAGCTTGCCCTTGAAATTGTTCACCCTTCCCCGCACCTGTACGATGTTGTTCACGCCGACCATAGAATCTATATCCTTTGCATTGTCCCATACCCTCGCGTCCATATCCCCGGATTTGTCGCCTATGATAAGGGTAAGGTAGTCTTTCCCGGTTTTTCCCGTACCGAACGTTTTTCCTTTTATCAGAAAGGTACTGTCAACTATCATACCTTCTTTTAATTCGCTGATCATGGTTTTTTTCATATAATCATCCTTCCGTTATTTTAATGGCTTTCAAAGCCTTTGCCTTTATGTAGAGTGCAGGATACACGATAATAGCTATAGATAGCAAATACAATAAGGTGATCCACACGTAAGCGTAAAAATTCAATCCTGACGGGAACGCAAATTCCTTCATGACCTTATAGGTCGGAATGGCTTCTACGAAGAGAACGATCATGGTTGTACCGAGGCTTACGATCATAAAGACAAGCCCGCCAAACCCCATGGCTATATCCGCCACGTTCTCATAGTGATATTTCGGGTACATCGCTCCAAATCCCACTCCCATATTGGTAATTGCGACCGTTAACAGCAGCATGGTGATCAGAGAAAGGTACATGATGTAGTTGAAAACACCAAGCACATGGTTGGTGAAAAATACGAGTGCCGCTGCCACAACGAGCAATGGAACAAGATTATACAAAATCTTTGCCCGGATGAGCTCGGAGATATCGTTGGGCGACACCTTGATGAGCCAGAGCGCCCTGCCTTCGAGGCTGACCGAAGGGAAGGCGAACCTCGCGGATATGGAGGTAATGACGAACGCAGCAAGACCAAGGTTGAAAAATGCTACTATGTTTTTCAAATAGATGGTCGGGAACGGTATGTTTTTGAGCGGCAATGCCGTGAAATTATAAACGTAAACAAGTATCAGTGCACCGAGCAGCAAGAGCTGGGACCATTGCGATGCATCACGGAAAAAGCTCAGGACGTCTTTCTTGATAATCGCCCTGACAAACAACGAGCCTCTGCCGGTTATTGACTCCAGCCCCTTGTACAGAATGCCCTTTTTGTCGAGCCGCGCATTCTTGGATTCCTGTGCCTTGCTGAGCCCGCTCCGGTAGAAGAGGTACGTGGCAAAAACGCCGGTTACCGTAACACCGAGAGCGGTTCCGATGAGCGGTACGAGCATGTGGAACACTTCGGTGTAGGTGCGGGACAGCGAAGACATCAAAGCAGAGCTGAACCATGTGCTCGGCAGGAGTATGGATTGGGAAGACCTGAGTGTCGACATGTATCCCATGACGTTTTCGAACCGCTGGGGGTTCAAAAATCTTTCGGGCCTGATCACCCTGAACCCTATATAGACGCCGATAAATACTATGAGCGATAGAAAGAGCATGAGCTCCCTGAATCTGCGCGCCGGCAGAAGATATGTCGCGATCATGGTAACCATGACGCCGGTTGATGAGGCGATGAATATGAAGGCGATCAGCCCGGTGAACATGATAACATAGTAAAGGGCATTCCCGCCAAGAATGGTGCCGTACGCCAGGTAAATGGGGAGTCCGAACAGGAGCACCATCCACGAGCTTTTGACGACCGTATGCAGGAGCCTCCCGTAGAAAAATTCTTCGTACGTCGTTGGCGTGCTCATGATAAGCGGAATATCGTCAGCGGTATAGAAGGTGGATATGGAAGTAATGATATTGCTGAATATCAGCATGGCAAAAAAAATGAAGTTTGCCATGGAGAGCATTTTTTCTATCAACAGGCGGCCTATGAGTTCTGTTTTGGAAAAATAAACAAGCATCTTCGCTATGAAGAGGTACTCTGCCGTAAAGAATCCAGCCGCCAGGAGCAAGATGCCGGCAATCTTCATACCGTTTTTCTTCCGGGCCGGTGAGAACGTCCTTTTCAGGGACAGGAACGACGGGACAAGCAGTTTCATCATAAGTCGAGTTCCTCGGTGATATCTTCATGCGTGAGCTTCAAGAATACGCTTTCGAGGTTCCCGCCTTTAATGCCCGCCTGTTCCCTGAGCTGCTGGGCTGTACCCAGGGCGATGATCTTTCCTTCGTTGATGATCCCGATCCTGTCGGATAACTGCTCGGCAACGTAGAGGTCATGTGTCGACATGAGTATGGCCTTTCCCCGTTTCTTCATCCCGCGAAAAATCGCCTTTAACAGCTTGATACCCCGGGGATCGAGACCGACCATCGGCTCATCCACGATAAGGTACTTTGGCTCGTGGATCATTGCAGATGCGAACACCAGCCTTTGTTTCATGCCGTGCGAATATCCCTCTATCATCTCGTTCGAGAAGCCGGTAAGAGAGAACAGCTCGAGGAGTTCCTTTGCACGTTTCTCTATACCATTACCGTCGAGATGATACATGTTTGCAACAAAGAGAATATACTCGAGTCCCGTAAGCTTTTCATAAACAAAAGGCCGGTCCGGTATATAGCCCATGAAGCGTTTGGCGGTTATCGGCTCTTTCATGATACTGTGCCCGTCGATGTGAACGTCTCCGGATGTCGGATTCAAAAGGCCGACGATCATCTTCATCAGTGTCGTTTTACCCGCACCGTTGGGACCAAGCAGTGAAAACAATTCGCCTTCCCGTATATCGAGATCTACGTCGTCGACAGCTTTCAGCTTCGTATACACCTTTGTTATGGATTTTATTTCTATCATATCATCCCAATAAACCAATTATTCCACAAAAAGGCAAGAAGAGCGAACCCAAATTAGAAAGGGAACTTCCGTAATCAGTACGCTGACTATAAAAAATACACTCTGATAAAATAAGTTTGCCGTACGCCGCATGTTCGTATATGGCGGAAGTGTGGGGCTATTATTAATCTTTATAGCGCAGGTTGTCGGTATTGCAGTGTCGGGCATGAATCCGTCAGTGCCTGTTTATGCGTATGTCGGTATGGCAGCATTGTTTTTATGTGCGGTTGTCGTTACAAGGAACAAATATGTCTGGCTCTTGCTGGCTTCGTCACTCTCTTTTGTTCTCAGTATGGGGGTGTTTTCTCCGCCTTCAACATCGTGTGCGGATGATGTCCTTGCGTATACGGGAAACCGGAAGGTTGCAGTGTCGGGCTGGATTGCCTGGTCTGTTGCGGAATACCCGGACAGAGAAAAGATCCTGCTGAAGACGGACAGTCTTGATAACGGGTCACACGACGGATCCCGCAGAGGGCATGACTGTTTGATTCAGCTTTTTTCATTTCGTAAAAACAACGGTGCCGTACACCTGCTCAGGGGCGATTATGTCCGGATGGTTACGCGTCTCAGGATGCCGAAGAATTTGAATAATCCCGGGTCTTTCGATTATCGTGATTCACTCGCAAAAAACGGAATCGGTTTGGTTGCCTACGTCAATAACAGAGAAGACATCACGATTGTCCCGGCAATGGCTGAACCGGGTATACTGCGGTTTATCGACGGGGCACGGCTGCGCATAAAGGATGTCATAGCTAAAAACACAGGGGACCAAACCGTGTCCGGCATTGTTACCGCATTGGTCATAGGCGATCAGGGATATATTTCCCGGGATATCAGAAGGATGTTCGCATCAACCGGCATTATCCATATTCTTGTGGTTGCCGGACTGCACCTTGCTATCATAACCCATCTTTTTTATTTGCTGACCAAATTTCTCCTGTCCCGCTGGGCGTACCTGTGCGTTCACACCGCTATTCCCAAGCTTGCACTGGTCATTTCGCTGGTACCGATGACCGCATATATCTTCCTCAGCGGTGCTCATCCGCCTGTTGTCAGGAGCGGCATCATGATCGCGGTATACGGCTTCCTGTTCCTCATCAACAAGACCCAGACGCGGTGGACAGGCATACTGATTGCAGCCATTTTCATCCTGGCCGTGAATCCAGCGGCGGTCTACAGCATATCATTCCAACTTTCGTTTGTTGCTGTCGGCTCCATCATTGCCTGTATGCCGGTCATAACAACCGTCGTATCGGCCGTCAGCCGGCGTTTCGAAAAGCATTGGGCCCGGGAGATTGTCCGGTCGCTCACCGGCATGCTGCTCGTAAGTTTTTTTGTAACAACCGGGCTGTTCGGAGTGATTGCGTTTTATTTCAATACACTTCCCTTGTTCGGGATCCTGCTCAATCTCATCATAATACCGTTCTTTTGCTACCTTGTGCTGCCGCTTTCGCTCGTGTCTTCGGCGGCAGGATTTGTGTTGCCCGCGGTAAGCCATTATCTTTTTATGATCGTATCGTTGCTCGTGCATGGCATTGTTTCTGTTGTCAGTCATGTCGCTGGTTTATCCATAGCCTCCATAAGGGTCCCGACCCCCAATATGTTTGAAATCTTCCTTTACTATGGAGGTATGATTGTCCTGCTCAATTTTAAGAGTTTGGGGCCTAAGACGGCATTTTCCCTGCTCTCCCTTATTTTTCTGCTTTTGACTGTTGATATCGGTTCCTTTGTTGCAAAAACACGTTTTAACAAAGAACTGAGGATAACGTTTATCGATGTGGGGCAGGGGGACAGTGCACTCATAGAATTCCCGTACGGAAAAACAATGCTGATCGATGCGGGCGGCAGCGCGTACAGCAGCTATGATACGGGAGAGGCGGTTGTTGCGCGGTATCTATGGTCTTTGAAGCGGACAAGGATCGATTATGCCGTTTCTTCACACCCGCAGGAGGACCACATGGCCGGTCTTTGCTTTATTATAAAAAACATGGGGGTAAAAAAAGTTTACAAAAACGACTGTTCACCGGACACTGCCGTTTACCGGGCATTTATGGAGGCAGTGCGCGCGTCGGGTGCCGCAGTCTCGACCATCACCGGCACTGTTGAAACGCTCTCAATCAATGGTGTGGGCGTTACCCTGTTCAGTATACCGCATGAAGCATGCGATCCTTCGTTCCGGAAAGATATAAACGATGATGCAGTCCTTGCCAAGATAACCTATAAAGATGTTCGTGTGCTGTTCACCGGCGATATCGAGAAGGATGCAGAGCGCACACTGGCAGAAACGTATCGGAACACTTTGAAGTCCGATATCATGAAAGCTGCGCATCACGGAAGCAGGACATCGACCTCGGCCGTGTTCCTCGATGCGGTGCAGCCAGGGATCGTCGTTATACCGGTCGGCAGGGATAATCGGTTCCGAATGCCTTCAAAGACGGTACTCCGGCGGCTGTTCAGGCGCAACATCAATGTGTTACGCACAGACCGCTGCGGTGCAATAACGATTACGACGGACGGCAAACAGATCAAGATAAAAAGATATATCGATATATAGGTTTATTTTTGCTTGAGGGTCTTCAGATCAAGTGTCTTCAGCCATTCCATCGTTTTTGCAAACCCCTCCTGGAACGGGACTTTCGGCTTCCATCCAAGCTCCCTCTCTGCCTTGGCTATGGAAAATTTCAGCCGTGAGCCGAGGTTTTTTACCGTA
>JAKAHI010000332.1 GCA_021815065.1 bacterium
TAGAACGCACATTGAACAGGTTCTGATGAACCTTGTTGGGAACGCAAATGATGCAATGCCTGATGGCGGTTCCTTGACCATAAACACCATGGTCGCTGAGATTGACGAAACATTCATAAAGGAACATGGGTATGGAAGGCAGGGAAGGTTTGCCTATATATCGGTTCACGATTGCGGATCAGGCATGGATAAAGATATGTTACAAAAGATATTTGATCCGTTTTTTACTACAAAGCCTGTTGGTAAAGGGACAGGTCTGGGGCTTTCAGTTGCATATAGTATCGTCAAACAGCACAACGGCTATATTGACGTTCACAGTGCATTAGGAAAGGGAACTACATTTTTTGTATACCTGCCCCTCAGAGAGGGACATGCCGGATAACCCCGGGATGCAATAGAAATATATTTTATTTAATCAACCTTTTTTTGATAAGTTTGTATGAAATAATACCCATGGGTATGCTTAGCAGACCCATGATGATCGATAATACCAGTGCATTATAATCCATAATACCGTTATTTGACATTCGGGCAAGATCAACCATGGGTGTAAGCGGCATGTACAGCGCAATGTGTCTTATCCATTCAGGCAGAGTGTCTATGGGGAAAAAAATACCTGAAAACAGAAAAAATGGGGTCAGGATAAGTGTAAAAAAATAGTTAAAGAATTCATAAGAGTGCGAAAAACCGACAAAAACCATGGATAATGCCGAAAAGAACAAGCCGTCCATAATGACTGCCACTATGGATACTATAAAAAGCCACGAGTGCACAAGTCCGAACATGGCCATTATTGCTACAAAAAAAACACTGCTGATCAGGCCTTTTGTCGTACTCCAGAGAATTTCTCCGCTTACAATCTCCGAAAGGTTGACGGGTGTTACCATGATTGCATCGTATGTTTTCTGGGTTATCATCCTTGTATAACTTGAGATAGTGGCTTCAAAGCTTGCCGCATACATTGCTGAAGAGAGAATGAGTCCCGGTGCAAGGAAATCTATATACTTTATGCCATTTATTTCAGGCACGAGCTTACCCATGCCATATCCCATAAGCAAGAGGTATAAGAGCGGCTCACCGAGGTTTGCCACGAGGCTCGGTTTGATGTATTTCGTCCAGACTATGAAATTCCGGTACCAGACTTTATAAATCATCTTTACATTCAACATAACTATATGTTGTTATGATTTGCAGAATTGATCAAGTAATATGTTTATGCTTGACACATTATAATGAGTTGTTTACTTGTATATTAAAGGAGGTTGTATGGCTATAACGAATGACATGGTACTTGATACATTGAGGACCGTTATGGATCCCGAGGTTGGCATGGATGTTGTTACCCTCGGACTTGTTAAAAAGATCGACATAGACGATAAAAATAACGTTAAGGTTGATATGATCATGACTGTTCCCGGCTGTCCTCTTGTTGATTATATATTGATGAGTGCGGAATCAAGGATAAAGGGTATTGAAGGTGTTGGCAACGTTGATGTTAACTTACTCGATGAGCCATGGAGTCCACCGTGGGCTAATGCAGATCAGGAGCCTGCAAAGTAGGGAGGCATCAAGGTGAGATTATCTTCAAAGGCACGATATGGCGTAAGGGCGATGGCAAGGCTTTATAAGGACTATAAAGGCGAGCCAATATCTCTGAAAGAGATAGCAAAAATGGAAATGATTGACGAGGCCTATCTTGCGCAATTGCTCCTGAAGCTTAAAAACTATGGTTTAATATCCACAGAACGTGGAAAGAGCGGCGGGTATATGCCTGCCAAGGACGCAAAAGAGATCACCCTGATGGACATACTGAATGCAGTGGAAGAAGAGATCATGCCTCTTGAATGTTTTGTTAATATAGCCATTTGTCCTCTTACCTCAAGCTGTTTTACCAAGGATTTCTGGTATAACCTCAAACAGGAGATAGAAAAGGCATTGTCTATTATTACGCTCAACTCTATCATTGAAAAACATGATGCAATGCCCATTTCCGCGAAGGAATTGCAGAGACAGGGTTAAAAAAGAATGATAACCGGAGAAAAGTGTCACGTCTTGGCATGTGCTCTTTTTTTCTTCGATGATTTTTTTCTGTGTACCTGGCTTGCGAAAGATATGAGAGCTTCGAGCTTCTCGATCCTGAAAGGCTTTTCGATATAAAAGAGCGTCCCTGTATTAAATGCATTTTCCATAATATCTTGTGCACCGTAGGCTGTCATAACTATTATAGATGTTTCCGGCCGTTTTTTCTTTATGGCTCCGATGAATTCAATACCGCTCATTTTAGGCATACGCACGTCAGTAACGATTATGTCATAGAATGTATTATCAAGCTCTTTAAGAGCTTCTCCAGCACTATAGACTGCGAGAACATCCATTCCTTCGTCATTCGCCCTTAATAGTTGTGCAATATTCGTCGCGAAATATATTTCGTCATCAACTACCATCACCTTTGTCATCTTCATCCTCCGGTTTTTGTAAATTTTTGTTTCAAATGAAAGTTTGATTTTTAATGAGACTATTAGCATCGAATGTGCCAGGGATGAGAGATAAGTAACTAGTTGAAATAATTGCAGTTGTGTG